>JAATFS010000323.1 GCA_015655035.1 Lysobacterales bacterium
GAGGTGCGTCGGCTGACGTTGACGAACACCTGATCGGGCTGGCCGTGCCCGGCCAGCAGCGAGACCACGGCCCGGCCGACGTCCAGTGCGCTGATCCATTCCGGACAGACGGCCTTGGCCCCGCCCGGCACGCACACCGGCTGCTGCACCGAAAGCAGATGCACGCGCACGCGCAGTGGCTGGGCCTCTTCGTGCAGCACCTGCGCCAACATGCGCGTAGCCGCAGCGGCAATCGAGGTATCTCCGTGCGCGGCCCACGGGCGCGAGCCGCAAGGACTGCCGATCAACACATAACGCCCACCGGTCTCGTGTTCGGCAAGTAGCGGCAACAGGTGCCGGGCCGCCGCCAGATGCGGCAGCAGATCGCGTTGAAGACGGTGACGCAGCGCCGACACTGGCCGGTCCAGCAAGCGCCCGGCCTTCAGCGGGCTGCCCAGGCTGGCAATCACCGCCGCCAGGGGCCGTGGACGCTGCGCTATCTCGCCGGCCAATGCTGCCGCGGCGGCATCGTCGGCCACCGAGCCCGCCAAGGTGTCCAGCGCCGGCTCGCCGGCAAACTGTTCGCGCAATGCCTGCAACCGGGCATCGTTGCGGCCGACCACCAGCACCGGGCTACCCGCGTCCAGCAGCGCGGCCACCAGGCCGCTACCGACGATGCCGGTGCCACCAAGCACCAGGACTTCTGGCTGCGGCATCCCAGTCATGGGACTTTTACTCCCGAGGACGGGATAATCCCATTGGATGCGAGTTTGTTGGCCTGGCCCCGGACCCGCGTGAACCCGCCCCCGGCCTGCTGTTCTGGCGACGCGCCGAATTGACGAGAATTGCTTGAAAAAGCGCTTTTTCGCACGAAAGTGGCTGGATCGAACGCGCTTTCCAACGCTTCGCTACGATTCGGCGCCAAGCCGAGAATCTTGCACAACCACATGATGGCGGCTCTGGATGAGGACATGGCGCATAAGCTAGGCCTCGAACTGGCACTTGATTAGTCCGGATTTAGGGGAATAATCGTCCCACAGACGGTCCAATACCTCGATCCCCGCAGAAGGCGCTACTCATGGCTCACGATCTCAACGACACCCTCATCTTCGTCAAGGTGGTCGAACAGGGCAGTTTCATCGCGGCCGCCAACCTGCTCGGCCTGCCCAAGACCACCGTCAGCCGCAAGGTCCAGGAACTGGAAACGCGCCTGGGCGCACGGCTGTTGCATCGGACCACGCGGCGGATCGGCCTCACCGAGGCCGGTTCGATCTATCACGAACACTGCCAGCGCATCGCACGCGAGCTGGACGAGGCCGAAAGCGCGGTCGGCCAGTTGCAGTCCGGCCCGCGCGGCTGGCTGCGTTTCACTGTTCCCTACTCCATCGGGATCACCTGGATCTCGCCCTTGCTGGGCGAGTTCCACGCGCAATATCCGGAGATCCAGGTGGACATGCACCTGGGCAACGAAAAACTCGACCTGATCAGCGGCGAGGCCGACCTTGCCCTGCGCGTGGGCGCCCTGCCCGATTCCAACCTGGTCGCGCGCAAGCTGGGCAGCCTGCGTACGCAGGTATTCGCCAGCCCTGGCTACATCGAGCGCTATGGCGAACCGCTGCACCCGGACGAGTTGCAGTTCCATCGCACGCTGGCCTTGCGCAAGAATCGCAACATCCACAACAACCGCTTCTTCTGGTCGCTCAGCGATGGCGCCGAGCTGCGCGAATTCCCGGTCAATCCACTGATGGTAGCCAACGATCCGGCGGCCCTAAACGGTGCGGTGGTGAGTGGCGAAGGCCTGCTGCTGACCGGCGATGTCATGGCAAAACCCTACCTGCAAGCCGGCATGGTGCGCCGTGTGCTGGCCGGCTGGACCGGTCCGGAAGTCGATTTCAATGCGGTGTTCGCCGGCGGCCGGCTGGTCTCGCCGAAGGTGCGCGTCTTTGTCGATTTTCTGGTCGACAGACTCAACTTCGATGCCGACTACATGCTGACGCAATGCCCCGCGGCCAAGATCGCCGGACAACAGGCCTACGCTGAGACGGAGACCGAATGCGGCAGCGAGATAGGCCAGGCGCGCTCGGAAGGCAAGCGCATCCTGGAAACCGTCACGGCATGATCAGAGCTGCCGGATGCCGCGCAACGACGCGGATCCGATAGCGCTGATCGGCACACCGCCGCAACCCGTGTGCACGAGCATGCCCCCAATGAAGAAAGGCCGCTTACGCGGCCTTTCTTTGCTTGCAACCGCAGCGGATCAATGCACGCCGGAAGCGTTGCTGCCGTCCGCACGCAGCGGGATCAAGCGGATCTCGACACGGCGATTCTTCGCGCGACCCGCATCGGTGCCGTTGTCGGCAATCGGATAGTTCTTGCCGGCACCCAGCGTCTCCATGCGCTCGCGCTGCACGCCCTGCCCTGCCAGATACTGCGCCACCGAACTGGCGCGCTGCTCGGACAGGCGCTGGTTGACCGCGTCGCTGCCGACACTGTCGGTATGGCCGACCACTTCGATCATGGTCTGGTTGTATTCCTTCAACGTCGATGCCACGCCATTGAGCGCCGAGTAGAACTGCGGCTTCAGCGCAGACTTGCCGAAATCGAAGGTGATGCCGTCGGGCAGATTGAGCGTGATGTTGTCACCCTCGCGCTGCACGTCGATACCGGTGTTGGCGGTGCGCTCGCGCAGCGCGCGCTCCTGGCGATCCTGGTAGTTACCGACCGCCGCACCGCTGAGCGCGCCGATACCGGCGCCGATCATCGCGTGCTGGCGACGCTCGGTGGCGCTGTCGCCGGTGAGCAAACCTGCCACCACGCCTACGGCGGTACCGATCAATGCGCTGCGTCCGGTACGGTTCTGCTGCTGCGTGGAATTGCCGTTCTGGTCGCTCTGCACATAGGAACCGCCGGTGGCGCAGGCGGAAAGCGTGAGGGCGCTGACCAACGCAACGGAGACGCATTTGCTGGCTGCTCGGAACATGGTTCTTCTCCTTTTCGCCGGCCGGGCCGGCTCTGATCTCGGCCCCGAGCATAAACAGCCGCACGCGATTGCGGTATGAGAAAACCGCCAAAACAGCACTCGGCTTCTACCCGCATTCAGGAAAACGTTTACCGGCGCAGGTTCAGCCGCGCGTACGTGCATAGGCCGACAATGCCGCTTCGCGCCCCTGTGCAAGATCGACGATGGGCACGCGCGGATAATCCGGCGCGTGCCGCGCCAGCGACTGCGGATACAGCCATGGCGCAAAGCGTTCCTGGGATGCAAGCCCGGCCAGCTCCGGTACCCAGCGGGCGATGTAGCGCGCATCGGGTTCGAATTTCTGTGCCTGCGTCACCGGATTGAAAATGCGGAAATACGGTGCCGCATCGGCCCCGGTGCCCGCTACCCATTGCCAGCCCAGCGTGTTGTTGGCCAGATCCGCATCCACCAAGGTATCCCAGAACCAGCGCGCGCCGGTTCGCCAATGCACGCGCAGATGCTTGCACAGCAGGCTGGCGACGAGCATGCGCACACGGCTGTGCATCCAGCCGGTATGCCAGAGTTCGCGCATGCCGGCATCGACGATGGGAATGCCGGTACGCCCGCGCTGCCACGCCTCCAGCGCTTCGGGTGCGGTAGACCACGCGAACGTATCGAAGCGCGGATTGAGGTTGCGATCGACGCTTTCCGGAAAATGATGCAACAGGTGATGGGCGAACTCGCGCCACCCCAGTTGCCGGATATAGCCATCGATCTGCGCAGCATTGGCCGCGCAGCGATGCTTCTCCAGTTCGGCGCAGATGCGCCACGGCGTGAGCTCGCCGAAATGCAGATGCGGCGACAGCAGCGAGGTACCGCTGCGATCAGGACGATCGCGCCCCTGCGGGTAATTGCTTAGTGCCCCCTCGACGAATACCTCCAACGCCTCATCGGCACCCGCCGGCCCAGGGCGCCAATGCTCCCAGAAGCCGGCGTCCCAACCGCGTGCAGGACGCAGCCCCAGCTCGATCTGATCGCTGCTTAATGTCGGCGGCGGCGCCGGCAATCGCTGCGGCGGCGCCAGCGGCGTCGGCGGACTCCACCGGGTCAATGCGTTGCGCCAGAACGGGGTAAATACCCGATACGGGGCGCCCTGCCCAGTGGCCAGGTTCCATGGCTCGAACAACAAGGCGCCATTGAAGCTCTCCGCAGTCACGCCCTGCTCGCGCAATGCACGTTTGACGGTGGCATCACGCATCTGCACAGCGGGCTCGTAGCGGCGATGCCAATACACCGCTACCGCACCGGTCTCGGCAATGATTCGCTCCAGCGTTTCGAGGCTGCCGCCCCGGCGCACCAGCAAATCTGAACCCCGTGTTCGCAGTTCCACCTGCAAGGCCAGCAGCGCGCGATGCAGCCATGCGCGCGAGGCCGCTCCCGCAGCCCAGTCACCCTCCTCCTCCGGCGCGTGGATATAGACCGGGATGGGCACATGACCGGCATCGATCGCCGCACCCAGCGCGGCATGGTCGTCCAGCCGCAGGTCGCGGCGGAACCAGACGATGGCGTGGCTCATTCGATCTCCGGGAAAACGCCGCAAACGGGAGCGGGAACCTTAACGCACCGACACTGTCGCGCTCGTCATCACGCGTCCACCTGCCGTCACCTACTCCCGCGCAGCCGCGCCCAGCTGCACACAGCCCGGGCGCGGCTTACTCGAAGCTGCCTACCGAATCGTGCGCCAGGTTGTCGAAACGGGTGTACTCGCCGAAGAACTTGAGCTTGCACGAGCCGGTCGGACCACCACGGTGCTTGCCGATGATGATCTCGGCCAGGCCCTTGTCCGGCGAGTTTTCCTTGTTGTAGTAGTCGTCGCGATAGATGAACACGATCATGTCCGCGTCCTGCTCGATAGCGCCGGATTCGCGCAAGTCGGCCATCACCGGGCGCTTGTCGGTACGCGTTTCCAGCGAGCGGTTGAGCTGCGACAGTGCGATCACGGGTACGTTCAACTCCTTCGCCAGGCCCTTGAGCGAGCGCGAGATCTCCGAAATTTCGGTTGCGCGGTTCTCGCTGTTGCCCGGCACCGACATCAGCTGCAGGTAGTCGATCACGATCAGGCCCAGGTCGTGCTCGCGCTTCAATCGGCGGCACTTGGAGCGCAGCACTTCCGGCGACACGCCCGGCGTGTCGTCGATGAAGATCTTGGTTTCCTTCAGCATCTTGATCGCGCCGGTGACGCGCGCCCAGTCCTCGTCCTCGAGCTGGCCGGTACGCAGCCGTTGCGCATTGATACGGCCATTGGACGAAATCAGGCGCATCGCCAGCTGCGAGGCCGACATTTCCATCGAGAACACCGCCACGCCCTTCTTGGACTTGATCGCGGCGTATTCGGCGATGTTCAGCGCGAAGGTGGTCTTGCCCATCGCCGGACGCGCCGCCAGGATGATCAGGTCGGTCGGCTGCAGGCCGGCGGTCATCGCGTCGAAGTCGTTGTAGCCGGTCGGCAGGCCAGTGATGTTGCCACCGTTCTCGAAGCGGCTGCGCAGCTCCTCGAAGGCATCTTTCAGCGCCCCGGGCATCGCCACGAAATCGGTCCGGCCACGCGCGCCGGCCTCGGCGATCTTGAACACCGCCTTCTCGGCGCACGCCAGCAGCTCCACGCTCTCGCGTCCCTCCGGCTGGAAGCCATCGTTGACGATGGTGGTGCCAACCTCGATCAGCTGCCGCAGCACCGCCTTGTCGCGCACGATTTCGGCATATGCGGCGATATTGGCGGCCGAAGGCGTGGTGCTGGCGAGCTCGATCAGGTAGGCACCGTCGCCGACCTGCTCCAGCTTGCCCTGCGATTCGAACCATTCGCCCAGGGTCACGACGTCGAACGGCCGGCCTTTCTCGGCCAGTTCGCGCACCGCCCTGTAGATCAGGCGATGGTCGCGCCGATAGAAATCGTTCTCGGTGAGCTGGTCGTTGACCTTGTCGAACGCATCCGGCGCCAGCATCAGGCCACCCAGCACGGCCTGCTCGGCTTCTACCGAATGCGGCGGCACCCGCAACTGGTCGATGCGCATGTCGCCACGCTCGTCGTCGTCACGATCTCTATTGCGGTTGGAACGGAAGCCTGGGCGCGCGGACATGGAACGGACAACTCCTGCGGCATGGGCGCCGCCTTGAACCTGGGCTCATGTTAGTCAGCCAGGCGGTGCACAGGCGACGGAACAAGCTGTGGATAACCGGTGCACATCGTGCCCCGATGGTCTCTCAGGAAATGAGACCGGCGCCCGATCAGGCGCCGGAAGTCGATTATCGCAGATGTGGCCCCCGCGACTCAGCCGTGCTGGTGGTACTCGATCCAAGCCACGAACTTGTCGACGAAGCCTTGCAGGAACGCGCGGGTACGCTCATTGGCAATGGTGCCATCGCTGCCGAACAGCCCGTCCTTGTATTGCAGATACACCTCCGGCTGGCCGAGCACGTGCACATCCAGGTAGGCCAGCACGCTGCGCAACTGCTTCTGCGCCAGCGCGGTACCGACTGCGCCGGGCGAAATGCCCAGCACCGCCCCCGGCTTGCCGGCGAACGCGCTATCGCCATACGGACGCGAGCCGGTGTCGATGGCATTCTTCAGCACACCGGGGATCGAACGGTTGTATTCGGGCGTGACGAACAGCAACGCGTCGGCTGCGCGGACCTGCTCCTTCAGGCGGGTACCCTGCGGCGGGAAATCGCTGTCGTTGTCCTGGTTGTAGTGCGGCAGATCGCCGATCTCTACGTAATCGAACGTCGCCCGGTCTGCCAACAGCGCCTCGAGCGCCTTCGCCAGTTGCAGGTTGTAGGACTCCTTGCGCAGGCTGCCGACGAACACGGCAATCTTGATCTTGCTCATTGCGAATACTCCTGTGAGAAAAGGGACACCACTGTGTGCCTACCGCCGCCTGGATTCAGTGAAACGACCCGGCCCGGCTGTCGACCGCCGCACGTGCGCTACGCCAATGCTCCTGCCACGCCTGGAACATCAGCACAGTCCACAGATGGGTATGCCATTTGCGCTCACCGTGATTGAACGCCTGCCACAGCGCCGCGACCGGCTCGGCGGCGAATACGCCGTCGCGCTGGAGCCGTTCGCGGGCCAGCAAATCGCCGGCCCAGCTGTTCAGATCGCCCTTGAGCCAGGCGCTGACTGGCGCACCGAAGCCGCGTTTACCACGGTAGACCATCGGATCGGGCAGATAGCGGCACAGCACCCGCTTCAGCAGATACTTGCTCACGCCATCGCGATACTTCAGATCCAGCGGCAGCGACCAAGCGAACTCGGCAATGCGCCAATCCAGCAACGGCGCCCTGCCCTCCAGTCCCACCGCCATCGTGGTGCGATCGACCTTGCACAGCAGGTCGTCGGGCAGATAGGCCACGAAATCGGCCAGCATCATCGCGTCGGCCGGCGTGCCCGAGCCATGCAGCGGGTCGGCCAGGCTGTAGAAGCTCTCCGGCTCTTGCGCCCCGAGCACCACTGCGGCCGGATCGCGCCAGCGCGAGATACGGTTGCGATAGATGTCACCGATCCCGCGCGCGCCGGCCTCAGCAACCAGTGCGGCCAAGCCGCCGGTACGCGAGGATTCGCCATTGTTGCGCGCCATCGCCGCCATCGCCCGCCGCAACGGGCTCGGCACCAATCCATGCAGGCGCCAGTTGCGCAGCGCCCGCTGGTAACGACCGTAGCCGAAGAACAGTTCGTCGCCGCCGTCGCCGGACAGTGCCACGGTCACCCCACGGCGGGCCAAGCGCGCGACCAGCGCGGTCGGCACCTGCGAGGCATCGGCAAAGGGTTCGTCGAACATCGACGGCAGCTCCGGCACTACCGCCAGCGCATCAGCACCGCTGACATACAGTTCGGTGTGATCGGTGTGCAGGTGCCCGGCGACCTCGCGCGCCAGCGGCGCTTCGTCATGGTGCGAGCCCTCGAAGCCAATACTGAAACTGTGGATCGGCTGAGCGCTTTGCGCCTGCATCATCGAGGCAACGATGGACGAATCGGTGCCCCCGGACAGGAATACTCCCACCGGCACGTCCGCCACCATCCGCAGCGCCACCGCATCGCGCAGCAGTCCATCGAGCTGTTCCTCGGCATCAGCCTCGCTACCGGAGAACGGCGCTGACAGCGCCTGCTGCATCGCCTCGCGCGCATTCCAGAACGGCAACTGGGCCTGGTCTGGGCGATGCGCCGCCGCACCTGCGGCCACCGCCTCGGCATCGAGCCGCAGCACCCGGCCGGGCATCAACTTGAAGCTGCGCTCGTGGATGCAGTACGGCGACGGGATATAGCCCAGCCGCAGCAACAGCGTCAGCGCGTCGCGATCGACCCCGTTGTCGAAGTCCGGATGCTGCCACAGCGACTTCAGCTCGGAGCCAAACACCAGCGTGTCGCCGGCCCAGCCGTAGTACAGCGGCTTCTTGCCGACGCGGTCGCGTGCCAGCGCCAGACAGCGGTCGCGCTGATCCCACAAGGCGATGGCGAACATGCCATTGCAGCGCGTGAGCGTATCTTCCAGCCCCCACTCCACCACCGCCGCCAGCAGCACCTCGGTGTCGGAGTGACCGCGAAAACGATGGCCCAGCGCCGCCAGCGCCGCGCGCAGCTGCGCGAAATTGTAGATCTCGCCATTGAAGGCCAGCACGTAGCGTCCATCCGCCGAGGCCATCGGCTGGTGCCCGAGTGGCGACAGATCGAGGATGCTCAGGCGCTGGTGCGCCAATGCGATGCCCGCCTGCGCGTCGGCCCAGGTGCCGGCGTCATCCGGCCCACGATGGCGCAGCGCGGCGCCCATCTCGCACGCCAACGCCTCCAGTTGCTCGCCATGCAGCCGCGGCGAAGGCAGCAGCAATCCCGCCAGTCCACACATCCTTCAGATCCTCCCCAGCAGCGCAAACACGACGATCAAGCCAATGACTCCTGGCATGGTTCCCGCGCATCCCAAGCGGCCGGCATCGGCACGAAGCCGGCGCTGTCACGTACCCGTGCCAGCCATGCCGTCACCGCGGGCCACGGCGCCAGCGCGACACCGCCGTCCTCGGCGCAGTGGGTGTAGGCGAACAGCGCGATGTCGGCGATGCCGTAGTCCGGCCCGGTGAACCAGGCATGCGTGCGCAGATGCTGCTCCATCACCGCCAGCGCCTGCGCGCCGCGCTCGCGCAGGGCCGGCAGTTCGGCCCGGCGCGGCGAATCGGCAGGCGCCCAGACACTGATGAAGCGCGCGACCGCGATATAAGGTTCGTGGCTGTACTGCTCGAAGAACAGCCAACTCAAGGCCTGCGCGCGCTGCCAGGGATCGGCCGGAAGGTATGGCGTACCTTCGGCCAGCCAGCAAAGGATGGCATTGGATTCGGCCAATACGCGGCCATCGTCACGCTCGATGATCGGCACCTTGCCATTGGGATTTCTGGCCAGGAACTCCGGCGTACGGGTCTGCCCATGCGCGCTGTCCACTTCGACCCAGTGGAAGCGACTGCCCAGCTGCTCCAACAACAGCCGTACCTTGTAGCAATTGCCCGAGCTCGACATGCCATAGACGGTCAGGGGGGGACGTGGAGTCGACATTGAGCGGGCTCGCCAGGACAAAGAGAGAGCGAGCAGTGTCACAGCCGGCCGGAATTTTGCAAAGCCCCGGGGGCGAGGACCGACCCAAACGAAGAGAGCCGGCAGTGCCGGCTCTCGGGTATCGCGGATTGTCGCCGGGATTACTGGCGATTGGTGTTGTCTTCGACCGCAGCCGTGGTCTGGGTGACCAACTGCCCGTCGATCACCGGCAAGCGGTCGCTGCTCGGCTTGTCGTTCAGGCGTACGGTCTTTTCCGCGCCATCGAAACGATAGGTCACGTTGTAGGCCACCACCGAATCGGCATTACCCATTTCGATGCGCTCGCCCGGCTTGCTGTCCATGCGCATGGTGCCGGTGCTGCCATCCTCGTTGCGGTAGGTGACGTTGTAGCCGGTCACACGCGACGACTGCGCAGTCGAGTTCTCGGTATGGCACTGACGCTCGGTGCGATCAACCACGCGGCCGCCCACATGATTGCGATCCACCCGGTTGCCCATCGCACCGCCGGCCACGGCACCGGCTGCGGTCGCCAGCTTGCGACCACCGCCGCTACCGAACTGGTTGCCCACCAGGCCGCCAATCAAGGCGCCGGCCACGGTGCCGCCGACATTGCCATCACGCTCGGCCAGACGCTCCTGCACCACGACGTCCTTGCAGACCTCATGCGGCGTGCTGGTGCTGCTGGTCTCGCGGATCGCCTCGCTGCCGACCACCGTGGCGTAGATCTTTTCCTTCTGCGTGATCGGATCCACCTTGACCACGTCGGCGTACTGCAACCCGCCGGTGCGCAGCGCGGACGAAGAGGAATCGTCGGCGGCCTGCGAATTGTCGAGGTTGGGGCGATTGGAGGCTGCGACGTATTCATCGCTCGATCCGCGGTTGTTCATGAAGGCGGCCGTGGCCACGCCCCCCACCAGCAACGCGCCAACAGCGACCAGTATAGTTGTCGTATTGCTCTTCATTGACCTGCTCCCTGCGGACTCGCCGCACTGTTTGACAAAGATTGACAAGCGAATTCCAACATGGCAACCCTGAACGAAAACACGCCCAGTCATAAACGTGGACGCCCGGTTCAGGAAACGCTTATTTCACTAATGCCTAACGTTCACAGCCCGAGGCTGCCGACATGCCCAACCCCCTGACCTATGGCGTGCTGAACTGGGCACGCAAGCTGCGCTACCCAACCTTGTTCAAGCTGGCCGCCGCGCTGTTTGTCGTGGATGTGTTCCTGCCCGACCCGGTCCTCTTCGTCGACGAGCTGCTGTTCGGCCTGGCGACACTGCTGCTGGCCAACTGGAAGAACCGAAAGGATGTGGTTCCACCGCCCCTGCCGCACGACTGAGCGACGATGCGGTTGATCGACAGCCATTGCCATCTGGACGCGACGGAATTCGATCAGGACCGCGCGTCGGTACTGGAACGCGCGACGTCGGCCGGGGTGCAGGCCCAGGTGGTGCCGGCGGTGACCGCCGCCGGATGGCCGAAGCTGCGGGAGGTCTGCCGCAGCGCGCCCGGGCTGTATCCCGCATATGGATTGCACCCGATGTTCCTGGCCGAGCACCGTCCCGAACACCTGGCGCAGTTGCGCGCATGGATCGAGCGCGAGCGCCCGTGTGCGGTCGGCGAATGCGGGCTGGACTTCTACGTCGAGGGCTTGGACCCGGCGCGGCAGCACGACTATTTCGTGCGGCAGCTGGAGCTGGCACGAGACTTCGCGCTGCCGGTGATCGTGCACGCGCGCCGTGCCGTGGACCAGGTGATCGCCGCGATCAGGGCCGTCGGCGGCCTGCGCGGCGTGGTGCACAGCTTCGGCGGTAGCCCTGAACAGGCGCAGCGATTATGGAAGCTGGATTTCATGATCGGCCTCGGCGGGCCGGTGACCTATCCACGCGCGCAGCGCCTGCGCCGGCTGGCCACCTCGATGCCGCTGGAATACCTGCTGCTGGAAACCGATGCGCCAGACCAACCGGACACTGCGATCGGCGGGCAACGCAACGAACCGGCGCGGCTGGCTTACGTACTCGACTGCATTGCGGCGCTGCGCGAACAACCACCTGCCGCAATCGCCGCACAGACCAGCGCCAATGCCCGGCAGCTGTTCGGGCTGCCGTAAGCGACCACGCCTTGGCTAGGCCTGGATAGCCTCTGCCTGCGCATCCGCACCTTCCACGCCCTTGGCCGGGCGCGGCTTGAGCAGCATCTCCAACGCCTTGCCGGCTGCGGCGAAGGCGAAGGCGCCGGTGATATGCGTGGCCGCCCCCAATCCTGCGCCGCAGTCGAGCTTGAGCGCCGCATCCGCACCCAGCGGTGGGCGCAGGCCACACACGCTGCCATCGGCCTGCGGGTACTTCACGTTCTCCAGCGAGTAGATCGCCGGCACGCCGAAGTAGCGTTGCGGA
>JAATFS010000507.1 GCA_015655035.1 Lysobacterales bacterium
ATCTGCCGTTGCAGCAACCAGATCACCGTGGCCAGCAACAGCAACTGCACCACCAACGCAACCCAGCTGAGCACCTTGTAATGCAGTTGCTCGCTCTCGGCGATCCGGCTGCGCTGTACCAGCAGCCGATCCTCTACCAATTGCAGTTCGCTGAAAATGTCGCGCACCGGATTGACATCGGTCATTTCCATGATCAATGCGCGGATACGCGAAGGCTCACGGCTCAGTGCCAGTTGCTCGGCTTGCGACATGCGCCGCTCGATGGTGCTCTGAAGGCGTCCGATCCGCACCTGCTGATCCGGATTGTCGCGAGTCGTTCTGGCCAACTGCCGTAGCGAGGATTCCACCTGCTTGCGCCCTTGCTGCATCCGCTCCAGCAGCACAGGCGCCTCGACGCCGTGGGCACGCATCAAGGCCGCCGATTCAAGGTCACGCATTGCCGCTTCGAGACGGAGCGAGAACTCCTTCACGCTCTGGCTGTGCGCCACCCAGCCCGATGCCTGGTTGGAGCTGCGCGCGATCTTCTGCAACATCAACGAGGGCGCCACGACAATCAGAAATACGGCAAGCGCCAGCACCGGCAGGCGCCAGCGATCCCAGGTATTTGCTTGGACCGGTTTTTGCATTAACTAACTCAGTATGTCTTTCGCTGGCCAGGAGACGACAACGCTCCATTGTCCCGCATCGGCCTTCGATGAAAATTAATTGTTCAGGCTTGTACCCATGCCCCTACAGCAGCCTAGCCTATTCATCATGCGAATGCGTGAAACCCCCGCAGCCATCGGTTGCGACATCACGCACAAAAACAAGGCGTATCCGTAAGGGATACGCCTTCTATGACGATAAACAAGAGTGCAGCTGCGCGGCGGGTCCTGGCCAGCATGCAGCCAGCCCGGCACGGCCCTGCTGCAACCAGTGCCAGGCTTCAGCCTGGCGACTGCCCCAGACTTGGCACTGCCAGCAGTCACTGGCGCACGCGAGGTCCACCCTGTGCACGGCCATCGCTATCGACCGCGCTCGCCCTGCGTGCCGCAGCGACTCAGTTCCGTGCGGCGGTGTTGACGTTGAGCTGGCTGGCATCGACGTCCTTCACGCCCTTGACGGCCTTGGCCACCGCGACCGCCTTGTCATGCTCGGCCTGGTCTTTCACCGTGCCAGTCAAGGTAACCTTGCCATTTACCGTTTCCACCTTCACTTCGGTACCCGGCACATTCTTGGCCGCGAGCAGCTCGGTCTTCACCTTGGTGGTGATCCAGCTGTCGCTTACCGGCTTGTTGGACTCGGCGTGGCGACTGTGGTCTTGGGCACCATTGGCAGCGACCGCCTGCCCGGCGCCCAGCAGCAAACCAAGCGAAAGCGACACGGCGAGAAAGGTAGTGGATTTCTGGGTGCGGTTGTTCATGATGATTCCTGCCTTGGGTGTGCAGCGAGTCTGGGCAACACATCGTGGAATCGGCGTGACCAGCACATCGAGATACCGTGAACCCTTCAGCTTGCATGAACGCGCGCGCTTCTGTCGCTACGCCCAAGCCGCGAATCACCGCGCCATTGGCGAGCGCCGGGCAATCGCGCCAACTCCTCACCCGAGACCTGCGTGGCACGTTCTAAGATGATTCGTTCCTGGTAGATCAATCCCTTCCCATGTCCAAGCCCTTTCAAGTCGCGCTGGCCGGCTATGGCTATGTCGGCCGCACCTTCCATGCGCCCCTGATCGTCGCCACGCCCGGATTGCAACTGCATACCGTGGTATCGACACAGCCACAGCAGGTGCTGGCCGATCACCCCACAATCGCCGTGACCCCGGATTTCGCCCAGGTACTGGCGGCACCCGGTATCGATGCGGTAGTGATTGCCACCCCCAACCAGACCCATGCCCCGCTCGCGTTGCAGGCACTTGCGGCAGGCAAGCACGTGCTGGTGGACAAGCCTTTCACCACTACCCACGCCGAGGCGAAAGAGATCGCCGCAAGCGCCCTGCATAACGGCCGCATCGCCAGCGTGTTCCAGAACCGGCGCTGGGATGCCGACTTTCTTACCGTCGAGGGATTGATCCGTGACGGCCAACTGGGCGAAATCTCCGAATTCCATTCGCACTTCGATCGCCATCGCCCGCAGGTGCGCGATCGCTGGCGCGAAAGCGATGCACCCGGCGCGGGCCTGTGGTTCGATCTCGGGCCCCACCTGCTCGACCAGGCGCTGCAACTGTTCGGACGACCGCAGGCGATCAGCGCCGACCTGCACTCCCAGCGCGAGCATGCGCGCAGCGCCGATTACTTCGATGTGACCTTGCATTACCAGCGTATGCGCGCGCATCTGCATGCCGGGTCGCTGGTAGCCGACCACCGCCTGCGCTTTGCCGTGCATGGCTTGCACGGCAGCTATCTCAAGCAAGGCACCGACGTGCAGGAACAGCAATTGCGCGACGGCCTGCAACCGGGCGCCGAGGGATGGGGAATCGATCCACTGCGCGGCACCCTCACCGCGATCGACGATGACGGCAAGACCCAGGTGTCTCAGCCCGCCAACGCCATCGGCGACTACCGGCAATGCTATGCCGCACTGCGCGACGCGATGGCGGGCAGTGCGCCGCCACCGGTGACGCTGCCCG
>JAATFS010000009.1 GCA_015655035.1 Lysobacterales bacterium
GCGCCGGGATACGGCCAGCGACGGCCACAGCCAGGTTCTGGTCGCCGTGTTGTGCAAAGTGGTGCGCGGCGGCGGGTGGTGAAACCGTCGCAGCTTTTCCACAAACGCTGTGGAGCCAGCCTGTATCAACCTGTGGATAGTCTTCGGCAGCCTTGGTGCGCCAAGGAGCTTCATTGCGTTGGTGAAAATTTCACCAGCGCCAGGCGCGTTGTCCACACCCGATGTGGATCGATATTGGCAAAGCCTGTGGGTAACTTTCGTCCCGCCTTGTGCGGCAAGGCGGGACGGCAGGTTGGTGAAAAAATGATCAGGCGGCCGCGACGTCGTCCAGGCGCAAACGCCCACGCAACGAGTTGCTCATCGCTTCGGTGATCTCCACATCGACGAACTGGCCGATCAGGCGCGGATGGCCCGGGAAGTTCACCGAACGCATGTTTTCGCTCTTGCCGGTCAGCTCGTTCGGGTTCTTGCGCGAGGGGCCCTCGACCAGGACCGACTGCACCGTGCCGACCATCCGCTGCGAGATGCCGGCGGCGTGGTCGTTGATGTGCGCCTGCAGGCGCGCCAGCCGCGCCTGCTTGACCGCTTCGGGGGTGTCGTCTTCGAGGTCGGCGGCAGGGGTGCCGGGGCGGCGCGAGTAGATGAACGAGAAGCTCTGGTCGAAGCCTACGTCCTCGATCAGTTTCATGGTCTTGTCGAAGTCGGCATCGGTTTCGCCGGGAAAGCCGACGATGAAGTCCGAACTGATCGAGATGTCCGGGCGCACCGCGCGCAGCTTGCGGATCTTGGACTTGAATTCAAGCGCGGTGTAGCCGCGCTTCATCGCACTGAGGATACGGTCGCTGCCGGCTTGCACCGGCAGATGAAGGTAGTTGGCCAACTGCGGCACGTCGCGGTAGGCATCCACCAGCGAATCGCTGAACTCCAGCGGATGCGAGGTGGTGAAGCGAATGCGGCCGATGCCATCGATCTGCGCAATGGTGCGGATCAGCAGGCCGAGGTCGGCGATTTCGCCGTCGCCATAGGGGCCGCGATAGGCATTGACGTTCTGCCCGAGCAGGTTGATCTCGCGCACCCCTTGTGCGGCGAGCTGGACCACCTCGACCAGCACGTCCTCGAATGGACGGCTGACCTCCTCGCCACGGGTATAGGGCACCACGCAGAACGAGCAGTACTTGGAGCAGCCTTCCATGATCGACACGAACGCAGACGGCCCTTCCGCGCGTGGCTCGGGCATGCGGTCGAACTTCTCGATTTCCGGGAAGCTGATGTCCACCTGCGACTTGCCCGATTCGCGCCGGGCGCGGATCAGTTCGGGCAAGCGGTGCAGGGTCTGTGGGCCGAACACCAGGTCCACGTACGGCGCACGCTTGACGATCGCTTCGCCTTCCTGCGATGCCACGCAGCCGCCGACGCCGATGATCACCGGCTTGCCACCGGCCTTGAGGGCCTTCCAGCGTCCCAGCTGGCTGAACACCTTCTCCTGCGCCTTCTCGCGGATCGAGCAGGTGTTGACCAGCACCACGTCGGCTTCTTCGGGGTTGTCGGTCAGCTCCAGCCCCTCCGATGCAGCGAGCACGTCGGCCATCTTGGCCGAGTCGTACTCGTTCATCTGGCACCCGTGGGTCTTGATGTACAGCTTGCCGCGGACCACGGCGGGCGCGGCGGGCTTGCCCACTGGCAGCGGGATGAGGGCGGGGGAGTCCACGGCAGCAGCCGGGGGCGTGAATACAGGGGCGGGCGTCCCGGGCATGGCGCTTATTCCAGACGGGTGGCGGGCGGGCAACCCCGAAGGGCTGCAATGAGCCGGATATTGTATCGGTAATAATCTCCTGCGACGCCAAGTACTTGGCAATACCCGGTGAAGTTGGGACACTCGCCGCCATGAATCGGTTGCCGGGGTTTCTGGGGCTGTTGCTCGCCATGCTGACAGTCGCGCCAGCCAGCGCTGGCACTGTGTACAAGTGCATCGGCGACGACGGTGTGCCCAGCTATGGCGGCAAGCGCGTGGCCGGGGCACGTTGCAGCGTGATCGGCCAGTTCGCCCCGGCACGGTCCACGGTTACGCCGCCCACCGCAAAGATGTCGCAGGTTGTCTCGGCCGAGCGCGGCAATGGCGTGCCTCCGGCCACGATCATCAGTCCGGCATCCGGGGTGGTGCGGGAACGCGGGGCAGCGGTGAAAACGCCATCTCGCGCGGCCACGCCAGGTCGATCCCGCCCCTCCGGTGGGCGCCGGGTCAATGGGCAAGTCTATGCCTACATGAAGGACGGCGTGCGCCACTATTCGAGTGCGCGCCCGCGCCAGGTCGCCAGCATCGAGGGCCTGCGCGCGATCCAGTACAGCTTCATCGAAACCTGCTATGCCTGTTCGCTCAATCCAGGCGTGAACTTCGGTGCGGTGCGCCTCGACACCCAGGCCTACCACCCAGAAATTGCCGCCGCCGCGCGCGAGTTCGGGGTCGAGGAGGCGGTGGTACGGGCGGTCATCCATGCCGAGTCGGCCTACAACCCCACCGCGCTCAGCCGTGCCGGCGCGCAGGGGTTGATGCAATTGATGCCGGGGACGGCGCGTCGTTTCGGCGTTGGCGATGCTTATGACGCGGCGCAGAACATCCGTGGCGGGGTGCGCTACCTGGCCTGGCTGCTCAAGCGTTTCAACGGCGATATGGCCCTGGCCGCCGCTGGCTACAATGCCGGCGAAGGCGCGGTGGACCGTCACGGTGGCGTGCCGCCCTATAGCGAAACCCGCCGCTACGTGCAGCGGGTCGAGCTGCTGGCGGGCCGCTACCGCCAGGCGCAGGCGTCGGCGCAGTGAGGTTGCGCAGGGTGCGGTGTCGTACTTCTGTAGTCCTCGCCGATCGTGCGCCGCCGCATTGTCTGGCTGCAAAGGGTTCAGCTACACTGCGGTGGATTCATTGCGGCTCGACCCCCCCGCGGGCCGCTGGCAGCCTCAAGCTACCTAAATAAGTATCGGAGTGCCGGATGGCCAACGATGGGGTTAACGATCCCGCCAATACGGGACGTCGCAGGTTTCTGACCGCGACCACCGCTGTGGTGGGTGCGGTGGGTGCGGGGTTTCTTGCCGTGCCCTTCATCAAGTCGTGGAATCCGAGCGCGCGCGCCAAATTGGCCGGGGCCCCGGTGATCGCCGACATCAGTGCGTTGCAGGAGGGCCAGCGGCTGATCCTGGAGTGGCGCGGCCAGCCGATCTGGATCGTCAAGCGCTCCAAGGCGATGCTCGATGCGCTGCCCGGCCTGGATGGCCGGCTCAAGGACCCCGCGTCCGGCAATGCCGACCAGCAACCGGCCTATGTCCTGAAGAATTCCGACTATCGCTCGATCAAGCCAGAGATCTCGGTGCTGGTCGGGCTGTGCACACACCTGGGCTGCTCGCCGGAAATGGTCGCCGAGATCCGGCCCGAGCCGTACGACCCGCAGTGGAAGGGCGGCTACTTCTGTCCTTGCCACAAGTCGCGCTTCGACCTGTCCGGCCGCGTTTTCGACGGCGTACCGGCGCCGATCAACCTGCTGGTGCCCCCCCACCACTACCAGGACGACAACACGCTGATCATTGGCGTCGATCCCAGCGATGGGGGCGGCGCATCCGCGAACCGCACGGGGGCTGCCTGAGCCATGGCCAACATCCTTGTCCGTACCGCCGCTGGAGTGTTCGACTGGGTCAACGCGCGCGCGCCGGGGCTGCTGCCGGTCTACCGCAAGCACGTTACCGAGTACTACGCGCCGAAGAACTTCAACCTCTGGTACTACTTCGGTTCGCTGGCGCTGGTGGTGCTGGTCAACCAGATCGTGACCGGCATCTTCCTGACGATGCACTACAAGACCAGCGCTGCCGAAGCGTTCGCCTCGGTCGAGTACATCATGCGCGACGTGGAGTGGGGCTGGCTGATCCGCTACATGCACAGCACCGGCGCCTCGCTGTTCTTCATCGTGGTCTACCTGCACATGTTTCGCGGGCTGATCTACGGCAGCTACCAGAAGCCGCGCGAGCTGGTGTGGATCCTCGGCATGCTGATCTATCTGGTGCTGATGGCCGAAGCCTTCATGGGCTACGTGCTGCCATGGGGGCAGATGTCGTTCTGGGGGGCGAAGGTCATCATTTCGCTGTTCGGTGCAATCCCGGTGATAGGCAACGGCCTGACCGAGTGGATCATGGGCGATTACCTGCCGGGCGACGCCACCCTCAATCGCTTCTTCGCGCTGCACGTGATCGCGCTGCCGCTGGTGCTGCTGCTGCTGGTGGTACTGCATCTGGGCGCGCTGCACGAGGTTGGTTCCAACAACCCCGACGGGGTGGAGATCAAGAAGGGGCCCGTGGGCAATCGCTGGGATCCGGACAAGCCTGCCGACGGCATTCCGTTCCACCCTTACTACACGGTCAAGGACCTGGTCGGCGTCGGCTTCCTGCTGATCATTGCCGCTTTCATCATCTTCTTCGCGCCGGGTTTCGGCGGGCTGTTCCTGGAGCATGACAACTTCACCGAGGCCAACCGCCTGGTCACGCCCGAGCACATCAAGCCGGTGTGGTACTACACCCCGTACTACGCGATGTTGCGGGTGGTGCCGAACAAGCTCGGCGGCGTGCTGGTGATGTTCTCCGCCATCGCGATCCTGTTCCTGGTGCCCTGGCTGGACAAGGCCAAGGTGCGGTCGATCCGCTATCGCGGCTGGATTTCCAGGCTGGCGCTGGGCACGCTGGCGGTGTGCTTCGTCTGGCTGGGGGTGATCGGCTCGGGGCCAGGCACCGATGCCCACGAGACCTATGTCGGGCGCGCGTTGACCTTCCTCTACTTTGCATTCTTCATCACCATGCCGGTGTGGACTCGGCTGGACAAGACCAAGCCGGTGCCCGAGCGGGTGGCCACGCATGACTAGGCCGGCGAGGAAGGTATGGGGTGGCCGCGCGGCGGTGCTGGTCGTCGGGTTGCTGCTGGCGGCGGGGGTGTGGGCCTCGGAGGAGGGAGTGCCGCTGCAACAGGCGGGTAACGATCTGGGCGATCGCGCGTCGTTGCAACGTGGCGCGCGTGCGTTCATGAACTACTGCTCCGGCTGCCATTCGCTCAAGTATCTGCGCTACTCGCGCATGGCCGCGGACCTGGGCCTGAGCGAGGAGGAGGTAATGAACAGCCTCAACTTCACCGGGGCCAAGATCGGCGATCACATCGAGGCGGCAATGCCGCACGATCCGGCCGTCAAGTGGTTCGGCAAGATGCCACCGGATCTCAGCTTGATCACGCGGGTGCGGGGCGGCGACTGGGTCTTTACCTATCTCAGGTCATTCTATCTGGACCAGACACGCCCGCTGGGCTGGAACAACCAGCTATTTCCCAATGCGTCGATGCCGAACCCGCTCTGGGAGCTGCAAGGCTTGCAGCAACCCGTGCAAGGGGCTGCCGACCCGGCTACCGGCGACAAGCCGGTCACCGGCCTGAA
>JAATFS010000356.1 GCA_015655035.1 Lysobacterales bacterium
CCGCAGCAACGCGCGCTGCGCATATTCGGGCTGGATGCTGGATTGCCGGATATCGAATTCTCCAGCCGCCCGCCCGTGGTCGACGACAATGGGCGGGCATTGGCGCTGACCGCCACCGGGCTGGTGATGTTCGATCCTTCCCGGCATTTCCCACCGCTGTCGCCTTCGCAACTGGTAGTGGAGTCGGTCAGCGTGCGTCGTGACGACGCCGAGCGGGTGCAGCCACTGTCGCCGTTTGCGCCGTTGACGCTGCGGGCTGGCGATCGCGATTTGCGCCTCACCGCGCGGTTGCTGTCCTTCGCCAATCCGCAGGCCACCGGCTACCGCTACCGGGTGGCCGGATACGATCAGAACTGGGTGGAGCAAGGGCCGACCGGCGAACGCGTGCTGTCGCGCCTGCCCGCCGGCCGCTACACCGTCGAGGTGCAGGCGCGCGGCGTCGAAGGGCCATGGACGCCGTCGCAAACCCTGTCGCTGAAGGTCATGCCACCGTGGTGGCGAAGCATGCCGTCGTTGTTGGCGGGGCTGACAATATTGCTCCTGCTGATCTGGTTCGGCATGCATTCCTGGCGACAGCGCTTGCGTCGGCGCCAGGAATGGAAGTTGTCGCAAGAGCGGCAGGCGCTGGCCGAACAGGCATCGCTGACCAAGACCCGGTTCCTGGCCACGCTCGGGCATGAGGTGCGCACGCCGATGACCGGCGTGCTCGGCATGAGCGAACTGTTGCTGTCCACGTCATTGGATGCGCGCCAGCGCGGGCACGTGGAATCCATCCGGCTGGCCGGCAGCCATCTGCTGCGGCTGTTGAACGATGCGCTGGACCTGGCAAGAATCGAGGCTGGCAAGCTGGAGTTGGAGCAGCAGCCATTCGCGTTGCGCGAGGTCTTGCAGGAATTGCTGGATTTCATGGCGCCGGTCGCGCAGTCGCGGGGGCTGGCGTTCGAACAGAAAATCGATTTGCCGGCAGGGCTGACCGTGCTTGGCGATGTCACTCGCCTGCGCCAGATCCTGATGAATCTGCTGGCCAACGCCATCAAGTTCACCGAACACGGCAGCGTGGGGCTGGCCGCTCGCGTGACCGAGCCGGAGGACATGCTGCGGTTCGAGATCAGCGATACCGGTCCGGGCATCGGCGCCGAGCAGCAGGCGCGGATATTCCAGCGTTTCGAGCAAGGCGAAGGGGCGCGTACCGCGTCGCGCTACGGCGGCAGCGGACTGGGCCTGGCGATTTGCCAGGAACTGGCGCTAGCGATGAAGGGCGGCATCAGCATTCAAAGCCGGCTCGGCGAGGGCACCCGTTTCTGCGTCGAGCTGCCGTTGCCCTGGCATTGCACCGCTCCCGGTGCCAGTCGGGCATCCGACGAGGTGGATCCCGCCTCGCCGGTGCAGGCGCTGCACATCTTGTTGGTGGAGGACGATCCGACCGTGGTCGAAGTGATCGGAGGACTACTGCGTGCACGCGGGCACCGCGTGACCCACGCCGCACATGGTCTGGCGGCTTTGTCGGAAACGCTCGACGGCATGTTCGATATCGCGCTGTTGGATCTGGACCTGCCGGGGCTGGATGGCCTGGCGCTGGCGGTGCAGATGCGCGCGCTGGGCCATCGGTTCCCGCTGGTGGCGGTGACCGCACGCGCGGATGCGGATGCCGAGGAGCAGGCGCGCGCGGCCGGTTTCGACGGTTTCGTGCGCAAGCCGGTGACCGGCGAGATGCTGGCCACGGCGATCGCCGCAGCGCTGGACCGCAACCAGCGCGACCAACGCGAGCATGCGCTGGACGATTCGTTGCGTGGCCAGCAGTTGCGCCATCGCGGCGCAACCGATTGAGCGGGATGCAGAGCCTGGACGCAAGTGCGCGTGTTGCCACAGAGCGGGCGCTGCCGGCAGGATGCGCGACGGAATGAATGGATACCTGATGGCTTCGGAACGATCGCACACTCATACGCATACCACTCGTTTGCGCGCAACATGGGCGGGGTGGGCGCTGCTGGGACTACTTGCGTTGACAGGCGCGGCAACAGCCAAGGTGCCCGCCACGCCGCAGCCGCGCCAGCTCACCGTCGCCGATGGATTGCCGTCAAACACGGTCAACGATTTTGCCGAGGACGCGCACGGCTACCTCTGGCTGGCCAGCAGCGATGGCCTGGCTCGCTTTGATGGCCGCAATTACCGGATCTGGCGCATCGAGGACGGTTTGCGCGACAACTTCATCTGGTCGGTGCATGTGGACGCGCGCAACCGGGTTTGGCTTGGCACCGAAAATGCCGGGCTGGTGATGCTGACCGCAGATCGGCGCCGCTTCCATTTCTACGACCATCGTGGCTATCCGCAATTGCTGGGCAGCACGGTGTGGTGCATCGACTCCACCTCCGACGGCAGTATCTGGTTCGGCACTTCCAGCGACGGGCTGTATCGGCTGCGGCCGGAAGGCGGAATGGACCGCTTCCTACCGGTGGATGGTGACCCGCGCAGCCTGCCGGCCAGTGCGGTGAATCTGCTGAAAGTCGCGCCGGACGGGACCTTGTGGGTAGGCACCAAGCATGGCCTGGCGCGTTGGACCGGGCATGATTTCGAGCGTCAAGTGCTGCCGCCGCAGTTCAGCGGGCAAGTCAACGGCCTTTCCATCGATGCCGACGGAAGCTTGTGGCTTGCCGATGCCAACGGAGCGCTGACGCAGCGCACCGCCGACGGCCGTTTTGTGCCTTCGCCCTGGCGCGAGGCAGGCGGCTCGTCCGTGATGGGCATGCTGCTGCAGGATCGTGGCGGCAGCTACTGGCTGGACACGATGTCCGGGCTCGGCCGCGCGGCGGAAGGGCACCTCCACAACGTTCCGCTGTACAGCGGCTTGACCCATGGCTTGGTGAAGCCCAACTGGTCCGGCGCCTACGAGGATCGCGAAGGCGGCATCTGGTTTGCCAGTCCCAACAGCGGTCTGTGGCATCTGCCAGCCAACTGGCAGCGCTTCGCGGTGTTGTCCCATCGCAGCGATGAGCCGGCGTCGATCGCAAATCCGTATGTATTGGCCGCTGCACCCTCCCGCGATGGTCGCTTCTGGCTGGCCGGTACCCGTGGCGTGCTGGACCGGCTGGACCCTGCGACCGGGCAGGTCGAACATCACTTGAAGTCGATCAACGGGATCAAATGGCCCAGTTCGTTGCTGGAGGACCGGCGTGGGCAGGTCTGGATCGGGCTCTACAACGGTCTGTTGCGCTACGACCCCGAGACGGGCGCGGTGCTGCGCTGGCACGTCGATACGGCGGCAAATCCAGCGATGCCCGACGAAACGGAAATGATCCAGCAGACCGCCGATGGCCACCTCTGGCTCTATTCCAACGTCAACGGTTTCCAGGTTCGCGACGAGGATGGGCGCGTGCTGCGCAGGCTCCCACACGATGGCCATGGACTCACCCGCGACCTGGCCGTCAATGAGATGCGCGCCGGACCCGATGGCAACCTGTGGCTGGCGACCAGTCGGGGACTGTTGAGTTGGAACCCCTCTGCCGATCGCTTTGTCGCGGTTCCCGGTACGCCGACCCACCCTCTGTACGCCTTCCGGCTGAGTGAAGGGGGCGTGGCGTGGCTGGCGGGAATGGGCCAGTT
Organism: Lysobacterales bacterium; assembly: GCA_015655035.1. Classification (GTDB taxonomy): domain Bacteria; phylum Pseudomonadota; class Gammaproteobacteria; order Xanthomonadales; family Xanthomonadaceae; genus JAATFS01. The sequence goes on from JAATFS010000356.1 coordinate 3,601, forward strand.
GCAGCGCTATCTGTGGGAGGCCGGCCGGCTGCGATGGCTCGACGCGATGGGCGACGCGCAGGAGTTCCCTGCGGTTGCGCCTGGCGCGCTGGTGGTCGATCACAGCGGCGTGGCCTGGCTATCGAGTGCGCGTGGCTTGATCCGGGTGGATCCGGCCAACCGTGCGGTCCGTACCTATGGTGTGCACGATGGCCTGCCCAACCAGCAGTTCCATCCGCATACGCTGATGCAGTCCCGGGACGGCCAGATGATTGGCGCTACCCCTGACGGCCTGGTGCTGTTCGATCCGTCCAGCGTGCGGCCGATCGCCCGGCAGCCGCCGTTGGTGATCGAACGGGTCGACGTCCGCCGTGGCGAGCGCCGCCTCGATCTGACCGATCGGCAGCCGTTGGTCATCGAGGACGGTGATCGCGACTTGCACATCGTGGCGCGGATGCTGTCCTTTGCCGATTCCGATTCCAGTAACTATCGATTCCGCCTGGATGGCTACGATCCGGATTGGATCGAAGTGGGGCCGGGCGGCGAGCGCCTGTTCTCGCGCCTGCCGGCGGGGCATTACACGCTGGAGATCCAGGGGCGGACCGCCGACAGTGTGTGGTCGGCGGTGCAGACGCTGCGGTTCCGGGTGATGCCTCCGTGGTGGCGCAGCCCCTGGGGCCTGGGGATCCTCAGCTTGCTGGCGCTGTGCGCCGTCGCCGGGGTGATCGTGCTCTATCGCCGCCGTTTGCGCCGGCGCCATGCCTGGCAACTGGCGGTGCACAAGCAGGACCTGGCCGAACAGGCCTCGCAGGCCAAGACCCGCTTCCTGGCCACGCTCGGCCACGAGGTGCGCACGCCGATGACCGGCGTGCTGGGCATGACCGAATTGCTGTTGAACACATCGCTCGATCCCAAGCAGCGTGGCTATACCGAATCCATCCGCCGCGCAGGCTCGCACCTGCTGCGCCTGGTCAACGATGCGCTGGACCTGGCGCGGATCGAATCCGGCCGGTTGGAGCTGGACCTGCAACCGTTCTCGGTTCGCCAACTGGTGATGGAGGTGGAGAACCTGATGGCGCCGCTGGCGCGCAGCCGTGGCCTGCATTTCAGCCTGGAGATCGGCCTGGTGGGCGACATCAGCGCCAACGGCGATGCCACGCGCGTGCGCCAGATCCTGCTCAACCTGCTCGGTAACGCGGTCAAGTTCACCGAGCGCGGCGTGGTGGCGTTCAAGTTCAGCACGCTGGGCTCCTACCAGGGCCTGCGCTTCGAGGTCGCCGACACCGGGCCGGGCATCAATGCCGAGCAGCAGGCGCGGCTGTTCCAGCGTTTCGAGCAGGGCGAGGGCGCGCGCACCACCTCACGCTATGGCGGCAGCGGTCTGGGTCTGGCGATCTGCCAGGAATTGGCGATGGCGATGGGCGGGCATATCGATGTCGTCAGCCGGTTGGGTGTTGGTACTCGCTTTACCGTCGAGCTTCCGCTGCGTTGGACGGCTTCCCCGTCCGGCGGAGTGCAGGAATCGCCCGCTGCGGGAGCGGCGCGGGTCCCGCAACGCATCCTGCTGGTCGAGGACGATGTCACGGTCGCCGAGGTGATCACCGGCCTGCTGCGCGCGCAGGGGCATGCCGTGGTGCACGCACCGCATGGCCTGGCGGCGTTGACCGAGATTGCGGACACTGCGTTCGATCTGGCGCTGCTCGATCTTGACCTGCCCAGTCTCGACGGCTTTGCGCTGGCGCGGCAGTTGCGCGCGTTCGGCTATGAAATGCCGCTGGTGGCGGTCACTGCGCGTTCGGATGAGGCGGCCGAGCCGCATGCCCGCGCTGCAGGGTTCGACGCCTTCCTGCGCAAGCCGCTGACGGGAGACATGCTGGCCGAGACCATCGCGGCTGTGCTGCTGCGGGCGCAGGGCGATACCAACGGATAAGCCTGCGTGGGCGGTCATCTGCGATGGATGGGAAGCCCGCAGGCTGGCGCCGGCAGTCGCAGCGACACCCCCGGCGCCGCTATTCCGCCACTTCCTCGACCCGCTTGGGATGCGGCTGGGTATCGGCGAGCTGCCAGAAGATCAGCGTGGAGGTCAGCGTGATGGCGCCGACGCAGAGGAAGGTGGCATGCAAGGCGGCGGTCGCGCCATGGTCCGCGCCGAGATGATCATTGAAGGCGGCGAGCAGGCTGCCGGACGCAGCGGTGCCGAAGCCGGTGGCCAACATCATCACCATCGACAGCAGGCTGTTGCCAGGGCTGGCCAGCTCGCGGGCGAGATCGCGCAAGGTAACGGTGTTCATCACTGTGAATTGCAGCGAATTGACTGCGCCGAAGCAGGCCAGCTGCACCAGCCGCAGCCATAGCGGCTGGCCGGCCGAAATCAACGCGAAACTGGCCATCGCCAGCCCTACCAGCACGGTGTTGACCATCAGCACGCGGCGATAGCCGAAGCGTCCGACCAGCCTTACCGCCGCGCGCTTGGCCGCCATGCCGGCCAGCGCCACCGGCACCATCATCAGACCGGCATTCATCGGACTCATGCCCAATCCGACCTGCAACAACAGCGGGATCAGGAACGGCATCGAGCCGCTGCCTACCCGCGCGAACAGATTGCCGATGATGCCGATGCGATAGCTGGCGACCTTGAACAGCTCCAGCGGGAACAGCGCCGAGCGCGTGTTGGCGGCATGCAGCCAATAGCCGATCAGGGCGGCCAGGCCGCCGATGGCCAGCAGCATCACGAAGGCGCGGCGCAGCCCGAGCTCGGAGATGCCATCCAGCGCCAGCGACAGCGCCACCATGCCGAACGCCAACATCAGATAGCCGGCCAGATCGAAGCGCCGGCGCCGCTCGCCATAGTGATCGGGCATCACCTTGAGCGCAGCTGCGAAGCCGATCACGCCGATCGGCAGATTGATCAGGAACACCCAATGCCAGGACGCGATCTCCACCAGCCAGCCGCCCAGCGTGGGGCCGATCAGCGGGCCGATCAGCGCCGGGATCGCGATGAAGCTCATCGCGCGCAGGAAGTCCTCGCGCGACACCGAACGCAGCACCGCCAGCCGCCCGACCGGCAACAGCATGGCGCCGCCGATGCCTTGTATCACGCGTGCGGCGACCAATTGCGAGAGCTGTTGCGCGGCCGCGCACAGCAACGAGCCCAAGGTGAAGATGATGATCGCGGTCAGGAACGTGCGGCGGGTGCCGAAGCGGTCGGCGATCCAGCCCGAGGCCGGTATGAACATCGCCACCGCCAGCGCGTAGCTGAACACCACCGACTGCATCTGCAGCGGACTCTCATGCAGGCTGCGCGCCATCGCCGGCAGCGCGGTGTTGACGATCGTCGAATCCAGCATCTGCATGAAGATCGCCAGCGATACCAGCCACAGCAGCGGGCGGATCGAGTTGTAGGCGGCGGTTGCGGTGGGCGTGTCCGGTGAGCTCATCCGTGCGGGTGTCCGAGGAAGGAGTGCATCTATAGTGCCGCCGCGCGCGCGGACCGTGTAGCCGCGCGTATCCCAATGGCGTCGTGTGCAGGGCTCTGTGGGGGGCGCAGCCCCGACCGACCTAGCCTATCGGCTAGCGCGCGCTCAATGCGTGCACCGCTTCGACCAGCGCCGCCACCCGCTCGGGATCCATGTCTGGCGACATGCCGTGGCCGAGGTTGAACACGTGGCCCTCGCGCGAGCCGCCGTTGCCCTGGGCGTAGCGGTCCAGCACCTGGCCGGCCTCGCGCCGGATCGCCTCGGGCGAGCCATACAGCACCGCCGGGTCGAGATTGCCCTGGATCGCGACCTGGCCGCCGGTGCGCTGCACCGCCTCGCCGATGTCGATGGTCCAGTCCACCCCGACCGCATCGGTGCCGGTGGCCGCCAATGCTTCGACATGGGCGCCGTTGCCCTTGCCGAACAGGATCATCGGAGTGCGTTCGGCGCCTTCGCCACGTTTGAGTTCGCGCGCGATACGGGCCAGGTAGGGCAGCGAAAACTCGCGGTACATGGCCGGCGACAGCACGCCGCCCCATGTGTCGAACACTTGCAGCGCCTGCGCACCTGCCGCGCGTTGCGCCGACAGGTAGGCGACCACCGCGTCGGTGACCACCCCAAGCAGTTGGTGCAGCAGCGCCGGGTCATTGAGTGCCAACGCCTTGATGCGTGCGTAATCCTTGCTGCCGCCGCCCTCGATCATGTAACAGGCCAGCGTCCATGGACTGCCGGAGAAGCCGATCAACGGCACCCGGCCATCGAGCTCGCGACGGATCAGTCGTATCGCCTCCATCACATAGCCCAGCTCGGTCTCCATGTCCGGCACCGCGAGCCGGCCAATCGCCTCGGCGTCACGTACCGGATGACGGAAGCGCGGACCTTCGCCCTCGGCGAAATACAGCTCCAGCCCCATCGCGTCGGGAATGGTGAGGATGTCGGAGAACAGGATCGCCGCGTCCAGCGGGAAGCGTTGCAGCGGTTGCAGCGTGACCTCGCAGGCGATCTCCGGGTTCTTGGCCATCGCCAGGAAACTGCCGGCGCGCGCACGGGTGGCGCGATATTCCGGCAGGTAGCGGCCCGCCTGGCGCATCAGCCATACCGGCGTGCGGTCCACAGGCTCGCGCCGCAGGGCGCGCAGCAGTCGGTCGTTTTTCAACATCGGGATTTCCTCAGGGCGGCGCGTCTGCGCCACTGGTGGACACGACCTGGAAGCCGCGCTTGAGCTGGGTGTCGCGGGCTTTCTCGAAGGCGCGATGGGCTTCGTCCGGCTGCAGGAACTGGTCGCGCCGCAGCTGGGTGCGGCCGCCGATCTGGCCCGTTTCGCGCAGCAGCTCCCAGCCGCCGAACAGGTCGGGTGTCAGCGTCAGCTGGAGGTAGCGAGACGGCTCGTTGCCGGCGGGAGGTTGTTGCAGAAGGACGCGCATGCCGGCGATTGTAGCCGGTGGCGGCTTGCAGGCATGTGCTCAGGCGTAGGCCGGCGACCTGGCCAACCGTTCCCGGTGCCGGGAGGCCGTGAACATGCTGCGTATCCCGGTGACCGAGCGCGCCGGCAGTCCCTGGCAGAGGGCGAGCCGGCGCGGAATCACGCGCCGGCCAGTATGTCCAGCACGTCGGCCTCGTCGACGTCGGGCACGATCTCGGCGCGGCCGATGCCCCGCCACAACACCAGCCGCAGGCGACCGGCGATGTTCTTCTTGTCCAGGCGCATGCGCGCCAGCAGCGCCTGCGGCTCCAGTCCGGCCGGGATGTCGGTCGGCAGGCCGTAGGCCGTCAGTAACTCGCGTAGCGCGGCGGTATCGGCAGCGGATGCCATGCCGAGCGCGGCCGACAACCGCGCCGCCAGCACCATGCCCACCGCCACGGCCTCGCCATGGTTGAGGTTGTCGTTGCCTGGCGCGCCGTAACCCTGTTCAGTCTCGATCGCATGGCCGAAGGTATGGCCGAGGTTGAGCAAGGCGCGCTCCCCCTTTTCCAGTGGATCGCGCTCGACGATCTCGGCCTTGTGCTCGCAGCTGCGGGCGATCGCCTGCGCCAGCGCGGCGGCGTCGCTTTGCAGCAGGGCCTGGCGCTCGGCATGCAGCCACTGGAAGAACAGCGGGTCGCGGATGGCGCCGTACTTGATCACCTCGGCCAGTCCCGCACGCAGTTCGCGCACCGGCAGCGTCGACAGAGCGGCGGTATCGGCGATCACCGCGCGCGGTGGATGGAACGCGCCGACAAGGTTCTTGCCCTGCGGGATATCCACGGCGGTCTTGCCGCCGACCGAGGAATCGACCATCGCCAGCAGCGTGGTCGGCAATTGCACGCAATCGACCCCACGCATCCAGCATGCGGCGACGAATCCGGCCAGGTCGCCGACCACGCCGCCGCCCAGCGCGAACACGCAGGTGTCGCG
>JAATFS010000382.1 GCA_015655035.1 Lysobacterales bacterium
GGATTCCAGCGCGTGCTGCAGCGAGCGGTGTTCCAGGTGCAGTCCGGGGGTCGCAAGGACGTGGGCGTTTCCGACGTGCTGGTCGCCATTTTCAGCGAGAAGCAGAGCCACGCGGTTTACCTTCTGGGCAAGCATGACATTTCACGATTGGCGGTGACGCAGTTCATCTCCCATGGCCTTTCCAGGACCAGCGATGACAAGCCTGGCAGGGACGAGACAGCGGGCGAGGGCGAACGAGAAGCAGAGGGCGGCGGTAGCAGCGCGCTCGAGAAATACGCTGTCAACCTCAATCGCTCGGCACAGGAAGGGCGCATCGATCCGCTGATCGGCAGGCGCCTTGAGGTGGATCGCACCATTGAGATCCTCTGCCGGCGTCGCAAGAACAATCCGCTGTATGTGGGTGAGGCCGGCGTGGGCAAGACCGCGATTGTCGAAGGGCTGGCGCGCATGATCGTCGAGGGCAACGTGCCCGATGTACTGGTCGACAGCACCATCTACGCACTGGACATGGGTAGCCTGGTCGCCGGCACCAAGTACCGGGGCGATTTCGAGAAGCGCCTGAAGGGCGTGCTCTCGGCGCTGAAGAAGGTACCCAATGCGGTGCTGTTCATCGATGAGATCCACACCATCATCGGCGCCGGCTCCGCCTCCGGCGGCACCATGGACGCGTCCAACCTGATCAAGCCGGCGCTGGCGTCCGGCGAACTGCGCTGCATTGGTTCGACCACCTTCCAGGAATATCGCGGGATTTTCGAGAAGGACCGAGCGCTTGCACGGCGATTCCAGAAGATCGACATCGTCGAGCCCACCGTGGGCGAGACTTTCGAGATCCTGCAGGGGCTCAAGCCGAAGTACGAAGCGCACCATGGCGTGACCTACGCCGACGACGCGCTGCAGGCTGCGGTGGACCTGTCGGTAAAGCACATTGGCGACCGGCTGCTGCCGGACAAGGCGATCGACGTGATGGACGAAGCCGGCGCGCGCCAGCGGCTGTTGCCGGAAGGCGTGCGCAAGCAGCTGATCGACATCGAAGAGATCGAGACCATCGTGGCCAAGATGGCGCGGATTCCGGCCAAGCAGGTCAGCGCCACCGACAAGGACGTGCTGCAACACCTGGAGCGCAACCTGAAGATGGTGATCTTCGGGCAGGACCCAGCGATCGAAACCCTGTCCTCGGCGATCAAGCTGGCGCGCAGCGGCCTCAGCAACCCGGAAAAGCCTATCGGCAACTTCCTGTTCGCCGGCCCTACGGGTGTGGGCAAGACCGAGGTGACCAAGCAGCTGGCGTTGCAGCTGGGCATCGAGCTGGTGCGCTTCGACATGTCCGAGTACATGGAGCCGCATTCGATCAGCCGCCTGATCGGGGCGCCCCCGGGCTATGTCGGTTTCGATCAGGGCGGGCTGTTGACCGAGAAGATCGTCAAGACTCCGCATTGCGTGCTGCTGCTGGACGAAGTGGAAAAAGCCCACCCGGACATCTTCAACATCCTGTTGCAGGTCATGGACCGCGGCGTGCTGACCGACACCAACGGGCGCGAGGCCAACTTCAAGAACGTGGTCCTGGTGATGACCACCAATGCCGGCGCCACCCAGGCCTCGCGGCGCTCGATCGGCTTTACCAAGCAGGATCATTCCACCGATGCGATGGAAAGCATCCGTCGCGGCTTCACCCCTGAGTTCCGCAACCGGCTGGATGCGATCGTGCAATTCCAGGCACTGGGTTTCGACCACATCCTGCGCGTGGTGGACAAGTTCATCATCGAGCTGGAAATGCTGCTACAGGAGAAGCACGTGTCGCTGTCGGCCACGCCGACCGCGCGCGACTGGCTGGCACAGCATGGCTTCGACCCGCTGATGGGCGCCCGACCGATGGCGCGTGTGATCCAGGACAAGGTCAAGCGCCCGCTGGCCGACGAACTGCTGTTCGGCAAGCTGGTGATGGGCGGCAGGGTCAGCATCGACGTCAAGGATGGCGAGCTGGTCGTGGAAGCGCAGGCCGAACCGGAAAAACTGTTGCCGGCAACAGTGGACTGACAGGCACGCGAAAGCGGCTCCTGGCGCGGCGAGACCTTCATGAGAAGGTCCCGTCGCGGCTGGAGCCGCTCCCACTGCAGGCGCTTGCGCGCCTACTTCATGCGGTAGGTGATGCGACCCTTGGTCAGATCGTAAGGGGTCATCTCGACCTTCACCCGGTCGCCGGTCAGGATGCGGATGTAGTTCTTGCGCATACGTCCGGAGATGTGGGCGATGATTTCATGCCCATTCTCAAGCTTGACCCGAAAAGTGGTGTTGGGCAGCGTCTCGCTGACAGTGCCCTCAAATTCGATGGAATCGTCTTTCGACATGTAGTCCTGTGCATTTCGCAGGTGGCCCTGCATGGGCCGTAAGACCGGATATTTTACGCGTCATAACGCCCAGGCGCAAAGTTTGCGTTAATCGACCCGTATTTCCGGCAGTTTCAGCGCACCTCCAAGCCTGCCCTGAGTGCCTTGTGCGCCGCTTTCCTCCGTGGAGTCCCGTGCTGGTTCCTACAGGACAGCGGCGGCAGGCCACTTTCCGAATGCCGCCTGCCACGAGCCCGCCTGGGCCGGCAGCAACACCTGTTTTCGCAGGCATGCCAGGAATCGCTGCCGTGGCCATAACTCGGCTCCGAGGCTGAGCAGGTGGGCATTCTCGACCTGGGCATCGATCAGGGGCCAGCCCCATCGATGCAACTGCCGGGCCAGTGCCGCCAGCGCCACCTTGGAGCCACCGCTACGCGCACTGAACATGCTTTCGCCGAA
>JAATFS010000493.1 GCA_015655035.1 Lysobacterales bacterium
ACATCCGTCGCATCGGCGCGATCAAGAAGGGCGAGGAAATCATCGGCAACCAGACCAAGATCAAGGTGGTCAAGAACAAATTGGCACCTCCGTTCAAGCAGGTCATCACCGAGATTCTGTATGGCGAGGGCATCAGCCGCGAAGGTGAGCTGATCGACATGGGCGTGGAAGCCAAGCTGGTCGAGAAGGCGGGCGCCTGGTACAGCTACGGCACCGAGCGGATCGGGCAGGGCAAGGACAATGCGCGCGGCTATCTGCGTGACAATCCGCAGGTAGCGGCGCGGCTTGAAGGCGAGCTGCGCGAAAAGTTCCAGCCGGCCGAGGTCGCGCGGGAAGAAGCCGAAGCAGCCGAGTAAGTTCTTCTCTATCGCGGGGACGGCGGGGTCAGTGCCGTCGCTCCTCGCGGTAGTTTTTATTGCAACCAGCATCGGGGCCAGGGCCCGGTGCCCAGGTACTGACGGTGAGGGCGCATGAGTGAGCAAGACGAGCCACAAGGGCGTCGTCGGCGTCGGATCAAGGAGCAGACCCCGGTGCAGCGAGCGCTTGGGTTGCTGGTGCGGCGCGAACATTCCCGCAAGGAGTTGACCCGCAAGCTGTTGGCGCGCGGGATAGAAGACGACGCAGCGCTGGCGGCGGTAGAGCGCCTGGCAGGTGAGGGTTGGCAGGACGACCGGCGTTTTGCCGAGTGGTTGGTGCGGAGCCGGGCCAACACCGGCTATGGGCCTGTACATATCCGTGCCGAACTCGGCACCCATGGACTGGACAGCGAGGCAATCAGCATGGCGATGGCCGTTTTCGACGGTGATTGGACCGAGAATGCCCGAGACCTGGTGCGCCGTCGCTTCGGCGAGGCCGGGCCCGTCGATCTGGCACAGCGGCGCAAGGCTGCCGATCTGCTGGCGCGGCGTGGCTTCGACGGCAACAGTATCCGGGCCGCGACCCGTTTCGAGCTTGAGGACTGACGGCGCAAGGCCTGCTACCCTTGGTGGTTTAGGTTGTCTTGAAATTCGGCTTCGTTGTTGAAGCCGGCATGGACGCCGCCCGCCTACTGTCAGCCCGATGAACGCACCCGCCAAATTCAGCACTTCCCAGATCCGCAGCGATTTCCTGAACTTCTTCAAGGAAAGGGGGCATACCATCGTTCCATCGGCGCCGCTGGTGCCGGGCAACGACCCGACCCTGCTGTTCACCAATTCCGGCATGGTGCAGTTCAAGGACGTGTTCCTGGGCGCGGAGAAGCGTAGCTACGTGCGCGCGACCGACGTCCAGCGCTGCTTGCGCGCGGGCGGCAAGCACAACGATCTGGATTCGGTCGGTTATACCGCCCGGCACCACACCTTCTTCGAAATGCTCGGCAACTGGTCGTTCGGGGATTACTTCAAGAAGGAAGCGATCAGCTGGGCATGGGAGCTGTTGACCCAGGTCTGGAAGCTGCCGGCCGAGCGTTTGCTGGTCACCGTTTACCACAACGACGACGAGGCCTACGCGCTGTGGCGCGACATGATCGGGGTGCCGGAAGAGCGCATCATCCGGATCGGTGACAACAAGGGCGCGCCTTACGCCTCCGACAACTTCTGGCAGATGGCCGACACCGGCCCCTGCGGCCCTTGCTCGGAGATCTTCTACGACCACGGTGCACATATCGCCGGAGGCCCGCCGGGATCTCCGGATGAGGATGGCGACCGCTTCATCGAGATATGGAACCTGGTGTTCATGCAGTTCGACCGCCAGCAGGACGGCAGCTTGCAGCCATTGCCGGCCCCCTGCGTGGATACCGGTATGGGCCTGGAACGGGTCGCTGCGATCCTGCAGCACGTCCATACCAATTACGAAATCGACCTGTTTGCGACGTTGATTGCCAAGGCCTCCGAGCTAACGGGCATGGCGGATCTGGAGAACAAGTCACTGCGAGTGATCGCCGACCATATCCGTGCCTGTGCGTTCCTGATCGTCGACGGCGTGCTGCCCTCCAACGAGGGCCGTGGCTACGTGCTGCGCCGGATCATCCGTCGTGCCCTGCGGCATGGCTGGATGCTGGGCGTGCGCCAGCCGTTCTTCAGCAAGATGGTGCCGACCCTGGTCGAGCTGATGGGCCAGGCATATCCGGAGTTGTCGGCCGCGCAAGCGACCGTGGCGCGCGCATTGCTGGCTGAGGAGGAGCGTTTCGCCGAGACCCTCGATGCCGGCATGAAGATTTTCGACGACATCGTTGCCAAGGCGAATGGCGTGATTCCCGGGGCTGATGCGTTCCGGTTGTACGACACCTACGGCTTCCCGGTAGATCTGACCGCCGACATCGCGCGCGAGCGCGGCATGAGCGTGGATATGGCCGGCTTCGAACTGGCGATGGGCCATCAGCGCGAGACTGCGCGTGCCGCCGGCAAGTTCGGGGGCGGCGTGGCGTTGCCGGCCGAGCTGGTGGCGACGATGGCGCCGACCGTCTTCCTCGGCTACGACGCACTGGACGATGCCGCGATGAAGGTGGTCGCGCTGTTGAAAGGCGGGCGTCCGGTCGATGCCGTGTCCGAGGGTGACGAAGTCATCGTGTTCACCGATCGCACGCCGTTCTATGCCGAGTCTGGTGGTCAGGTCGGGGATACCGGGCGCCTGGAAGCGGCCGGGCAGGTCATCGAGGTGGAAGACACGCGCAAGTTCGCCGGCCAGTTCTACGGGCATGTCGGCCGCGTGCAGAAGGGAGCACTGAAGGTTGGCGACATTCTGGCGGGCACGGTCGACGCCGGCCGCCGTGGCCGGATCGTGCTCAACCATTCGGCCACGCATCTGCTGCATGGCGCATTGCGCGGCCTGTTGGGCACCCATGTAGCGCAGAAGGGCTCGTTGGTGGCGCCCGATCGCCTGCGCTTCGACTTCTCGCATTTCCAGCCGATCAGCGCTGCTGAGCTGGCCGAGGTCGAGCGTCGAGTCAACGACGAGGTGCGGGCCAACCATGCCGTGCTGATCCAGCAGATGGACATGCAGGCTGCGTTGGATTCCGGCGCCATGGCACTGTTCGGCGAGAAGTACGGCGAGCGGGTGCGTGTAGTGACCATGGGTGAGTCGGTCGAGCTGTGCGGCGGTACCCATGTTGTGCGCACCGGCGACATCGGCTTGTTCAAGATCGCCTCGGAAGGCGGTGTGTCTTCGGGCGTACGGCGTATCGAGGCCGTGACCGGCCAGGGCGCGCTGGATCATGTCGCGACCGAGGAGCAGCGTCTGCATGAAGCCGCCGAGCTGCTCGGCGGCAATACCGCCGATGTGGTCGACAAGGTGCGGCAGCTGAGTGAACGTCAGAAGAAGCTGGAGCGCGAGTTGGAGGCTTTGAAGGCCAAGCTGGCTTCGGGCGCTACGGCCGATCTTGGCGCCGCCGCAGTGGATGTCGCCGGGGTCAAGGTGCTGGCGGCAAGGCTGGAAGGTTTCGATGCAAAGTCGTTGCGCGATGCCATCGATCGCCTGAAGCAACAGTTGGGCGATTCGGTGATCGTGCTTGCGGGTGCGGCAGGTGGCAAGATTGCGCTGGTTGCAGGCGTGAATGGCTCCCCAACTGGAAAGGTCAAGGCGGGGGAACTACTGGCTCATATTGCCGGTCAGATCGGTGGCAAGGGCGGCGGCCGCCCGGATCTCGCCCAGGGTGGTGGCGAGGACGGGCCCGCCCTTGCTTCTGCACTCGACGGAGTACCGACCTGGGTCAAGCAACATCTGCCCTGAACAATTGTTGGCCAAGCCTTGATGGCTGGCCGACGATCCCGCTACCATTCATTAATCTTTTCCCTTTCTGTGGGGGCGTGTCTCGAGTAGGAGGCCGTCTAGCTGGTGGGAAAGTCCACCACCAGTTCCCTGGAGATTTGCAAAATGTTGATCCTGACTCGCCGCGTAGGCGAAACCCTGATGATTGGCGACTCGGTCACCGTGACCGTGCTTGGCGTCAAAGGGAACCAGGTGCGTATCGGTATTACCGCGCCGAAGGATGTTGCCGTGCATCGCGAAGAAATCTATCAGCGCATCCAGCGCGGCGACGAGCCGGTTGCTTCAGGTGCAAGCAATGACGAAGATTCTTCGAATTAAGGGTTTACGTTAGACCCCTTTAACCGGTATTCTTCGCGGCCTGTCGTGAACACCGCGACCGGAAACGAAAAACCCCGGAGTGATGCCCGAGCGGCTGAAGGGGCTCCCCTGCTAAGGGAGTATAGGGTTAAAAGCTCTATCGAGGGTTCGAATCCCTCTCACTCCGCCAGATGTTAGAAAGGCCCGCAAATCAATGATTTGCGGGCCTTTTCTTTTTGCTGTCCAGGCGATCGCATGGATGTATTTCGTGCGGGGTGGCGCACTGTCCTTGGTGGCGGTGTGGATCGCTCGCATGTTCGTTTGCGGGTGCGGGGCTCATTGCGATGGGGTGGGTCGCTGCAACGTAGCGTTGTGGCGCCTGTGGAGTCCGGGTCGAGGGCGCGGGCGGATAATGCGTGCCTTGGCGTTGTGCGGGGGAGTGGGGCATGCAGGAATTGATAGAGCAATATGGGTTGGCATTGGTGTTTGCCAACGTGTTGGCTCTTGCGCTTGGATTGCCGGTGCCGGCGATGCCGACGTTGATACTGGTAGGGGCAGGCTATGCGTTGCAAGGCGGCGGCGATGCCTGGCTGGGTGGCGCCGCGACGCTGGTGGTGGCGGTGATGGCTAGCTTGACTGGCGACCTGGTCTGGTATGCGGCGGGGCGCCGCTATGGCAATCGCACCTTGCAGTCCCTGTGCCGGTTGTCGCTGTCGCGGGATAGCTGCATGAAGAAGACCGAGCGCTTCTATGGCCGATGGGGCGTGCGAGTACTCGCGGTCGCCAAGTTCGTGCCGGGCTTGTCGATGGTCTCGGTGCCGATGGCCGGTGCGATGCAGGTCGGGGTAGGGGCATTCCTGCGGTACGACGCACTGGGTGCGCTGCTATGGGCAGCGGCGGGCATTGGCCTGGGGGTGGCCTTTGCGGGGCAGGTCGAGAGGCTGTTGGCGCTGATCTCCGGGCTGGGTTCCGGCGCGGCGGTGGTGGCGCTGGTGCTGTTGGCGGGCTATGTCGGGTGGCGTTGGTGGCGGCGTCACGCGCTGCTGCGGTCGCTGGAGGTCGCGCGCATCGGCGCGGATGAGTTGTATCCATTGATACGGCGGGAGGGGGCGCCGGCGATCCTGGACATTCGTGCGCCGGGTTATCGCGACATGGAGCCTTATGCATTGCCGGGGGCGGTGTTCGCCGATGAGCGCGATATTCCGCAGATCCTTGCCAGTGTTCCCCGCGACCGTGGCGTGGTGATTTATTGCGCGTGTCCGAACGAGGTTTCCGCCGCATGGCTGGCGGCGCGTCTGCGCGAGCATGGTTATCACGATGCACGGCCGTTGCTGGGTGGATTGCAGGCCTGGCGCGATGCGGGCTACGAGGTGGTCGATCTGGCCTCGGTCGCGGAGGTGCCGGTTGCGGCGGTGCGCGACTAGCCACTTTCGCGCGGAGTGGCCTGCATTTAGGAGTGGCCTGGATTTAATCCAAAAAAAAGACCAGCCGTGAGGCTGGTCTTTTCAGTATTGGTGCGCCCGGAGAGATTCGAACTCCCGACCGCCTGGTTCGTAGCCAGGTACTCTATCCAACTGAGCTACGGGCGCGCGTGTTGCTTTTGGTGTTTCTAATTAAAAAGACAGCAGAATGAGTGCTGTCTTTTTGTCCTGAAGATGGTGCGCCCGGAGAGATTCGAACTCCCGACCGCCTGGTTCGTAGCCAGGTACTCTATCCAACTGAGCTACGGGCGCCTCGTCAGGAGCGAAATTATGCGGATATGCGCGGGATGCGTCAATCCTTTTGTGCATATGCGGATGAATCGCCGCAGGTTTGCGTTACCGTTCGCCTGGAATGATCGGACGGACGCCCCGGATGGAGATTGTCGAGACTTGCTGGCGACGACGTCGATCCACGGCTGAGCCAGGTCATTGCGTGCGTGCGGCGCCAAAGTGGTCGAGCACCCGTATTTCGCTGCGGCCGGGCCGGTAGCCGCCGCGGAGTGCGCGTGCGACATAGTCGATCGCGGCCTCGCATGCGGCCGGTAGCGACAGTCCCTGGCACAGCTGTGCGGTCACCGCCGAGGCGAGGGTACAGCCAGTGCCATGGGCTTCCAGCGCCAGCCGGGCGTGGATGAACTCGTCCTGGGTCACGCCGTCGTCGAAGCGATCGATCACGCGCGATCCTTCTTGCAGATGCCCCCCCTTCAACAGCACCGCGTTCGCGCCGCATTCGAGCAGCGCGGCGGTGGCGCGCTCGGCTGAATCGGCGTCGTCGATGCGCCGCCCCAACAGCAGTTCGGCTTCTGGCGCGTTGGGTGTAATCAACGTCGCCAGCGGTAGCAGCCGGGTGCGCAGGGCGTCCAGCGCCGCGTCTTCCAGCAGGCGTGCGCCGCTGGTGGCGATCATCACAGGGTCGAGCACGATGTACGGCGGCTGGTGGCGCTCCAATGCGTCGGCGACGCGGTGGATGACCGCAGCGTTGGCGAGCATGCCCA
>JAATFS010000026.1 GCA_015655035.1 Lysobacterales bacterium
TCGCACGCACACGCCTTGCGCCGCGCACACCGCCGCCGCTGCCCCCCTTCCTGCGACCGTTGGCCACTCCCCATCCCATCGCCGCCCCCTGGTCGTGCCCGGCCTGACCCGCGCTGGCCATCGTTCCCGCACCCCGGACCCGGGGCATGGTATGCGCACCAGGAAAGGGCAGGCGATGGCCTGCGGCGCGGCATCGGCAGCGGACTGCCATCCTCACGCAGCGGATCGAAGCGCCACGATCCGACTGTATTCTTCACCAGGTCGCGCACGCCGACGGGCAAGATCGCCTCGTCTTCCAAGCTGATCGCGGTGACCTCGCCCGACGGAGAAACGATCAGATTGCCGGCGACGTTCATGCTGCAAACATGGCGCGGCAACGCGGGTCTGCATACATACGCATTTGGCATCGGAGCACCACCCGGCGGGGCAAGGCGAACACGACACCTCCCGCGCATCGCTCAAATCACGCGGCTGCGTCCCGCCAGCGGCAATGTGATCACGAACTGGCTACCCAGTCCCACGCCGGCACTGTATGCGGCGACGCTGCCGCCATGTGCACTGACCAATTCGCGCACGACGGTGAGCCCAAGACCCAGTCCCGCGCCGCCAATACTCAAGGTTCGCGCGTCCTGCACGAACGGGTCGAAGATGTTGGCCAACACTTCTTCGGCAAGGCCGACGCCGGTATCGGAGACCGTAATATCGACGGTATCGTCGTCGGCCTGCACCGACAACGCGATCTCGCCCCCCTCGGGCGTGAACTTGGAGGCATTTCCAAGCAGGTTGGTAAAGACCTGCACCATCCGGAATGCATCCGCATACACCTCCAGCCCATGCGCTGGCAGATGCACGCTGAAATGTTGCAATCGGGCGTCCATGGCGGGCCTGCTGGTGGCAACCGCCTGATCGATGACCTCCAGCAAATCGAGCGTCTTGCACGACACCCTCAGCTTGCCGACGCCACCTCGCGACACGTCCAGAAGGTCGCCGACCAGGCGATTCATGTGCAGCACCTGCTGCTCGATGATGGCCTGCAAGCGTGGCAGCTGCGCGGCAGGCATTTCACCCAGCATGGTCGCGGCCATGCGGATAGGCGTGAGTGGCGTACGCAGCTCGTGCGCCACCACCGCCAACTGCTCGATCTGCCGCCGCAACGCGCGCTCGGCGGCGGCCTGGAGTTCCTGGGCATTGATCGCGGCCATCACAAGATGCTCGTTGGCATCGCGCAGTTCTTCGTTGTACTGCGAACGGATGGCCTCCGCCTCGCGATAGTGGGTCAACGGCCGCGACAGTGATGCCGGTTCCGCCTCCCTGAGCTGCCTGGGCCGGCCGATGTCGCTGCCATGGAAGACGAAGCTGCCAAGCCCGTAGGCCTTGGCGTGGCACATCGCCGCATCGGCATGGTCGACCAGGGCCTGGGCGCTGTCGCCGTCGCCCGGATAGACGCTGATGCCGATGCTGGCGGTCAGGCGCAATACATGCTCGCCCACCCGGCGCGGCACGCCCAGCAGCGCAACGATCTTGTCCGCAACGACCACTGCATCGGAGGCCTGCGCCACGCCCCTGAGCAGGATCAGGAATTCATCACCGCCATCGCGGCTGACCATGTCGCTGCCCCTGATCGTGGCCGCCACGCCGCCGGCGACGAGCTTGAGCACCTGATCACCCACGGCATGCCCCAGGGTCTCGTTGATATCCTTGAAATTGTTGATATCCAGGAACAGCAAGGCCAGTTGCTCGGGCCCGGCCGTGGCGACAATGCGGGCGAGATGGTCGAGCATCCGCGTCCGGTTCGGCAATCCCGTCAATACGTCCAGCCCGGCAGGCTGCACTGCGGCGACCGCTGCATGTCCGGGATGCTCGGCGTCCAACTGGCTCTGCACCGCCGTCGCCACCAACTGCTCGTTGGCTTCGAGACGCCCCTTGGCCTCGATCACGCCGCCCTCGAGCAAGATCAGCTCGGCTTGCACCAACGCGCTGCGTTTGCGCAACTCCACAAGCTCGCGTGCTGCGCGTGCCGCTGCACTTTCGCCGTGGCCTTCGCCTCCCTTCATCGCGGCGGCCTAGCCATTACCGACGGACGGCAGGTCCGATGCCGGTCGCTGCCGGGACGGCCTGCCGCTGAGCAGCCCCTCATGGTCGGACAGCACCCGGCCGATCACGATGCCGCTGTCGTCGATGACGAACTCGCGCAGCTCGTCCGAATGCGCGCTTGCACGGACTTTCACCACCGCCATCACGCGCCGCAGTCGGCTGTCCACCTCGATATAGCGCTGCACGATGATCGCGTCGGTGAGGAAGGCGGTGCCGTAGGGACTGAAGCGCAGATCGGCATACCGATCTTCCAGCTCCGAGGTCATCAGCACCGTGGTACCGATGGTCGCCAGTGAGGTGATCATGCGCGACGAGGCTTCGCGAAAATCGTCGCGGAAAGTTGGCGCCAACGCCAACTCGAACCCGGACAGCGAATCGATGACCACGCGGCGCGCATCGAGCCGGCGGATCTCGTTCATCAGCAGCATCACGATCTCGTCGATGGACGTATCCGGCGCGCGGCTGTTCACCAGGCCGATCTGTCCCCGTTCGATCAGGGCTGCGAGCTGGCGATTGCGCGAACGATGGGGATCCTGCTCGAAGGTGGCAATCACTCCGGTTTCCCCCCGGCGCGCCCCCTCGGCCAGGAACGCGGCCGCCAGGATGCTCTTGCCCGATCCGGAAGGACCGGCGACCAGGATCGAGTAGCCACTCGGCAGCCCACCACCCAGCATGTCATCCAGCAATGGCACACCCATCGGCACTCGCGACTGGTGCTGGCGCTTCAACGCGACTGGGTCCAGAGCAGCTTCGACCCGCGCTGGCGCGAACACGTTGATGCCGGTGCGATCGATCCTGAAGGTGTGCAAGCCCGCCAGCGTCGGCTGGCCACGCATTTTCATGATCTCGATCTTGCGCACCATCGAGTTGCGCTGCACGCTCTGGCGCAGCCAGATCAATCCATCCGCCACCGTGAACACGGGGTTGGCATCGGTATCGGTGAAGTATTCGCCGATCAGGAACGTGGTGGCCTGCCAGCTGGTCATCAGCATGCTCAATTGCTGCATGAACTGCTGCAACCGATTGTGCGGACTACGGTCGGCGGGGCTGGCCAACACCACCGAACGGAACGAGTCCACGAACACCAGCGCAGGGCGGTGCAGCCGTACTTCCTCCACTATCCGCAGCAATACCTGTTCGAGATCGCCAGCCAGTGCATCTTCGGACAGGCTGACGAACCGAACCTCGACATTGATCGCATCGCTGCGGAAGAACTCGAACTGCTGCTGGTAGCGCAGCATCTTCAACGGCGGCTCGCCCAGTACCGTGAAGTACAGCGCCGGCCGTTCCGGCGTGGCCAGGGCGAACATCATCTGATGCGCCAACGTGGTCTTTCCGCATCCGGGCGGCCCCGCGATGAGATTGAAGGAAAACTCCGGCAGACCTCCGCCGAGCACGTCGTCCAGACCCGGCACGCCGGTCGGCAGGCGGTTGATGGTGACGCTAGTTGTCATGGCGACGTGTCCTGCGTAGGCGATCCGTGGGAAAGGCCTTCCCAAACGGAATGGAGCAGTTTCTCGGTCAACTCCGCACCAATCAGGCTGATCAGCAGCCCATTGAAGGTGTTGATCAGCGCGTCACCGGCATCGGCGGCGTCGACTGCGCTCTGCTGCGCAAACGCATCGCCCAGGAACACCAGGTCCGTCAGCGCGGCGGCATCGCCGGCCGACTCCATCAACCAGGGATGAGAGGCGCCCACCAGATGCAGGGTGCGGTCGTATAACGCAAGCACACCCCGCTGCCCGATGATCGGCAGCAATACCGCGTGTATCTCCCGCCATGCCCCGACCACCCGATCGGCCACCCGCCGCGCGTCAGCCTCCCCGCCGGCTCGTAAACCCGGAAAAGCCGTTGTCCGCATGTTGTCTGGGGGTTCCACTAAGCTGCAAACACCGGGCACCATGCCGCAAGTCATTGCATATTACTCTTTAGTATTCCCCCGTGCCGGTGGCGTCGGCGTGACGCTTGCGCAACTGGCAGCGGTCATGCCAACCGCAGTGCGTCCGCATATGGCGGCGTGTCCGGATAGTCGTCCTCGGCCAGGCGGTCCCGCAGCGCACGCCACCACTGCGGATCGAAAAGATCGGCATGGGTCTGCTTGACGGATTCCAGCATTGCGGCGGGCAAGCCCATGAACAGCGGAAAACGTTCGGGAAACACATCGTGCGGGCCGACATGGAACCAGGGCTCGTCGGCCATCTGCTCTTCGTAGTTGCTGGGCTGCGGCCAGTCTCGGAAGTTGCAATCGGTGACCAGGCACAACTCGTCGTAGTCGTAGAACACCGCGCGCGCATGCCGGGTGATGCCGAAGTTCTTCAGCAGCATGTCGCCGGGGAAGATGTTGTTGCGCGCCATGTCCTTGATCGCCTGCGCATAGTCCAGCGCTGCCGACTTCGCTGCGTCCGGCACCTGCTCACGCAGGTACAGGTTGAGCGGGCGCAAGCGGCGCTGCACGTAGCACAGGTCGAACACCAGGTCCTCGCCATCCTCGGCAATGCTCATCGCGCAGGTACTCATCAGCTCATCCAGCAATTCCGGCGAGAAACGCGTGCGCGGAAAACGAAGGAAGCGATACGGCTGGGCATCCAGCAAGCGGCCGATGCGATCGAGCTGGAACACCAGTTCGTACTTGGCTTCCACCTGTTGGCGGCTCATCTTCTTCGGGTAGGCGAATCGGTCGCGTATCAGCTTGAACACCAGCGGATAGCTGGGCAGCGTGAACACCACCATGACCATCCCAGGCGTGCCTTCGGCATGCCCCAGCTGTTCGCTGGCATTTGTCTGGAAATGCCGGAAGAAGGTGCGATAGCGCTCGGTCTTGCCCTGCTTGGCGCGGCCAAGCATGGTGTAGAGCTCGTCGATGGGTTTGTGCGTGAGCAGGCTGCGCAGGAACACCACCGCATCGCCGACGGTGGCCAGGTCGGCCTGGAAGTAGCTGCGTGAATTACTGAACAGCTGAGCCACGTCGCTGCGCTGCGTCAGTACCGCCTCGGCACGCAATCCTCCTTCATCGTTGACCAGCGCGATGACGCACGGCGAGAAGCGATGCTCGCCGAACACCCGACCTACCAGGTAGGCGCGGCGTTCGCGGTAGAACACGGTCTCCAGCAACTCCACGCTGCGCACTGGATGGTCCCCCCAATGTGCGAGATCGTCCTGCAGGCGTATCGCAATCGCCGCCGCGCAACGGGTGCGATGTACATATGGCACGCCGAAGGGATAATCGCCAAGCACCCGTATCAGCATCTCGGTCAGCTGCCCGGGCGACACCGCGTAGGTATGGCGTGCAACCGGATGGGTGATGGCGTCGGTGGGTTCGATGTCGAGCGCGACGAACTCGATACGTGCATCCACGCCCTGGGTGCGGAAGAACCGCCGCGTCAGCGTGTTGTAGAAGGTCTTGTACAACTCCTGGTCGATCAGCCCGGCCAGCAGCGCCTGGAAGTGCTCGCGCGCACGCGCCCATAGCCGCCGATCATGCGCCTGTCCCATCAGCACCGCGCGCAGCCGCAACATGCACTCGCCGATGCATTGGTCGTACAACGCGATGCGTTCGACCGCATCGTCCCTGGCGCCGCTCCAGTCACGCGCTTCGAAGCGCTGCTTGGCGCGCAAGGTGATCTCGCCGAAACGGGCGTGATAGTCCTCGAACGCGTCGAAGATGGCCCGCCCGATAGCGACGGCGCGGCGTTCGGACTGCGGGGGCGTGAGCACGTCGGTCATGCCGGCAGTGTACCCAGCGGGTGCGTGATGGCGCATCCTTCGCCACAGGCGGCGGGCACGCCGCCCTCCTCTCCACGATCGGCGCGCGGCGCCAGAGCCGTACCCGGTTTTCCAGCACGACCACGTACAACAATCACACCGGCAGCCATGCGGGCGCTTGCGGCCAACGATACGCAGGCAATATGTCAACGCCACCTGCGCAACATGCGTGACATGCGCAACGTTCGGACTGCGAGGGCGTGAACCCTTCGGCCATGCCGGCAATGTACTCAGCGTGTGCGGCGGCGCGGCGGCACCTTCCGCTCCATCAGCGCTTGTGCGTGCACCACATGTTCGCGCGCCTGCTGTTGCAGCCATTGTCGGAATGCCAGGAAGCCACCATGCCCGGCCGAGCGTGGCGGGTAGACCAGGTAATGCGACCAGGGCGTTTGCAATCGATGGGGCGATAGCGCCACCAGTTGCCCCGAATCGATCAGCAAGCGTGCGCGTGTCACCCGCCCCAGTGCGACACCGACGCCATCCAGCGCGGCGCGGTGATGCGACTCGGAGTCGTCGAAAGAGGCGACGTAGCGCTCGGGCGGAGCCTGTCGCGCCAGCGCGAACCAACGCTCCCACTCGCCATCCGGATCACCGAGCAGCGGCCATTCCGACAACGGCCGAGCGCGTTTTCCGCCCATCTTCCGCACCAGCGCCGGGCTGGCCATCGGCACCAGCCATTCGTCGAACAGCGGCTCGGCAGTCAGTCCGGGCCACTGCCCCGAGCCGACGCGCAAGGCCGCATCCACCTGCAATTGGCGCTCGAAGTCCACCAGTTGCGCGCTGGATAGCAGGTTGATCTCGATCTTCGGATGCGCAGCGAGAAAGTCGCCCAGCCGTGGCACCAACCACGCAGAGGCCATCGACGGCGTGATGCTCAGGGTGAGCACGTCGTCTCGACGCGCGGCAAAGGGTTGGAACGCCTGCGCGATCGCGTCCAGATGCGGGGCCAGCTGTTCCAGCAGGCGCTGTCCTTCCGGGGTCGTACCGACGCCGCGCGCGTGCCGGATCAGCAACGGATATCCCAGGCGCTGTTCCAGCCCGCGCATCTGATGGCTCAGTGCGCTGACGGTGAGGTTGAGCGATTCGGCGG
Source organism: Lysobacterales bacterium (assembly GCA_015655035.1). Classification (GTDB taxonomy): domain Bacteria; phylum Pseudomonadota; class Gammaproteobacteria; order Xanthomonadales; family Xanthomonadaceae; genus JAATFS01. The sequence continues at coordinate 6,947 of JAATFS010000026.1, forward strand.
CGCGGGAAAGATTGCCCAGCCGAGCGGCGGCGACGAAACCCTGCAGGGCGTGAAGCGGCGGTCTGGACATGCGTCATCTTGAGTTAAATTCAAGTCTCATATGCAAAAGCCTCGCTTTTACACGTGTGAGACTGCACTTATCGTCCATTCCACTCAAGTGGAGACGACGCCATGAACCTGTTCAAAGCCCTGCTTTTCCACCACGGTTACATCGGCGACATGGCGCTGGCCCAGCGCTTGGCGGCAGCCAGCGACGCAGAACAGGCGGACGCGCTGCGACGCGCGCAATTACAGCGGCAGCGCCACCTGCGCAAGCTGGCACGCCAGCATGCGCGACTGATCCGGAAAATGACCGCACTGTCGCCCTTCCGCTGAAACAAAGCAGCCCGCTTCATTCGAAGCGGGCTGCAGTGGATCGTGGCAATGGCGCCGGCGGCTGGCTAGTCCGCACGGCGGTGCCAAGCGACTCAGGCGGTCAACGTGGCCAACGCGTCGTTGAAGGTCCTGCTCGGCCGCATCGCGGCACGGATCTTCGCCAGGTCTGCGTGATAGTAGCCATCGATCTGCACTGGCTTGCCCTGGGCACCGTTGAGTTCACCGACGATCGTGGCCTCGTTTTCGGTCAGCAACTGCGCCAGCGATGCGAACTTGGCCTTGAGCGCGGCATCATCGTCCTGCGCCGCCAGTGCCTGCGCCCAATACAGCGCGATGTAGAAATGGCTGCCACGATTGTCGAGCTCGCCAACCTTGCGTGCAGGCGACTTGTTGTTGTCCAGGAACTTGCCGGTGGCCGCATCCAGCGCCTTGGCCAGCACGATCGAAGCCGCGTTGCCGTAGCGGTTGCCCAGATGCTCCAGCGAGGCCGCCAGCGCCAGGAACTCGCCCAACGAATCCCAGCGCAGGCAGTTTTCTTCGACGAACTGCTGCACGTGCTTGGGCGCCGAACCGCCGGCACCGGTCTCGAACAGGCCGCCACCCGCCATCAGCGGCACGATCGACAGCATCTTGGCACTGGTACCCAACTCCATGATCGGGAACAGGTCGGTCAGA
>JAATFS010000494.1 GCA_015655035.1 Lysobacterales bacterium
CACGCCGTGCAACGCGTCCGCACGATCGCCGAAAAGGCCAACCTGCGCCTGGTCGGCGTCGGCCAGCTCGACCAGACCGCGCCCTTGCACGTGGACGGCTTCCTCAGCCGCACCGAGTTGCTGGAACTGATTCGCCTCGGCGCCACCGGCGAGGTCGTCGGCTGGGCCTTCGACGCCGCAGGCAAGCTGATCGAGGGCGGCAGCAACCTGCGCCTGACCAGCGTGCCGCACCAGGCACCGCCGACCCACCTCACCGTCGGCGTGGCTGCGGGCAGCGCCAAGGCCGCACCGATCCGCACTGCGCTTCGCGGACGCATCCTCAATGGCCTGATCACCGACGAGAGCACCGCCAGGCTCATCCTGGCCAGCGACTAAGCCCTCCGGGCGCCCCGCGCCCCGCCCCTTGATTACCGGACGAGGCGCCAGCACTGGCGCTTTCTTCGCCATGTCCGCATGCCTGCGGATCGCGCCCCAATGCTGCGGCGCAAGATCGAAAGTGCTTTACAAGCCGCTTTTGCCGTGGGCATATGCACACTCACAGGGTATTTGCTCAAATCAATTCTGGGAGGGAGAGACATGAGCGCACTGACGAGATCCGCCATTTTTTTGGCGCTTGCCGCCACATTGTCCGGATGCGGCGACCGCTCGGGCGCAGCCAACGGAGGCGACGACGCGACGCTGGTGATTGCGACGGTCAACAACAGCGACATGATCCGCATGCAGAAGCTGACCTCGGATTTCACCGCGCAGCATCCGGGCATCAAGCTGAAATGGGTGACGCTGGAAGAAAACGTCCTGCGCCAGCGCGTCACCACCGACATCGCCACCAAGGGCGGCCAGTTCGACGTGCTGACCGTCGGCACCTACGAGGTACCGATCTGGGCCGAGCGCGGCTGGCTCAAGCCATTGCAATTCGACCCGGACTACGACGTGGACGATCTGTTGCCCAAGATCCGCCAGGCCGCCAGCTTCGATGACAAGCTTTACGCGGCCCCGTTCTATGGCGAGGGCTCGATGCTGATGTACCGCACCGACCTGGTGCAGAAGGCAGGGCTGACCATGCCCGCGCAACCCTCCTGGAACTTCGTGGTGGATGCCGCGCGCAAGCTGACCGACAAGCAGAATGGTATCTACGGCATCTGCCTGCGCGGCAAGGCCGGCTGGGGCGAGAACATGGCCTTGCTCAGCGCGATGGGCAATGCCTTTGGCGCGCGCTGGTTCGACCAGAACTGGAAAGCCCAGTTCGACCAGCCCGAATGGAAGGCCGCACTGCAGACCTATGTGGACGTAATGAAGGAGGCCGGTCCGCCAGGAGCGGCATCCAACGGTTTCAACGAGAACCTGGCGCTGTTCAACGCCGGCAAGTGCGCCTTGTGGGTGGACGCCACCGTGGCGGCCTCATTCATTAGCGACCCCAAGCAATCCAAGGTTGCCGACAAGGTGGGCTTCACTGCCGCGCCGGATACCGGCAAGGGCAAGACCACCGGCTGGCTGTGGGCCTGGAACCTGGCCATCCCGGCCAGCTCCAGGAAGGCCGACAAGGCGCAGGCGTTCATCGCCTGGGCCACCAGCAAGCACTACACCGATCTGGTGGCAGCGAAGGAAGGCTGGGCCAACGTGCCGCCCGGCACGCGTTCGTCGCTGTACCGCAATCCCGACTATCTGAAGGCGGCGCCGTTCGCCAAGCAGACCCTGGCCGCCATCGAAGGTGCGGATACGCACAATCCCGCTGTCGAGCCGGTGCCCTACGTGGGCGTGCAATACGCGTCCATCCCGGAGTTCCAGTCGATCGGCACCACGGTTGGCCAGCAGTTCTCCGCAGCATTGACCGGCTCGATCACGGTGGATGCCGCACTGCAGAACGCACAGTCCAGCACCGAGCGCGAGATGCAGCGCGCGGGTTATCCGAAGAAGTGAATCCTGCCGCGCGCCTGCAAACCGGCAGGCGCGCGACGTGGCGTGTCTTCGACCGGCATCGCTCGGCGCTCGTGCGCTGACTGCCCATCCCATGAGGCTTTCCATGAAGATCAGGCAAACCACCTCCGCACTGGCACTACTGGCCGCCAGCGTTGCCAGCGCTCACGCGCAGGCCGACGAATTCGATGCCACCAAGCACATTGGCGGCGACTGGGGCGGCACACGCGCCGCGTTGGCCGGCGACGGCATCCAGTTCAAGCTGGCGCACTTCAGCCAGACCGCGCACAACACCGCCGGCGGCGATAGCCACGAGACGGCCTACGCCGACCAGTTCTTCCTCGGCGGCTACTTCGATCTCGAAAGACTCTGGGGCTGGTCCGGCGCCGAATTCAAGGTGGAAATCACCAACCGCAACGGCGAGCTGATCAACAACAAGGCCAACATTCCCACCCTGATGCAGTCGCAACAGATCTACGGGCGCGGCACGGTCACCCGGCTGACGCAGTTCTCGCTGACCCAGCGCCTGCTCGACGACCGCCTGAGCCTGAAGGTCGGACGCATCTATCCCAGCGCCGACTTCTTCGCCATGAGCTGCAATTTCCAGCACCTGACCTTTTGCAGCGGCGGCTCGTCCAACTCCATCAGCAGCGGGTGGTACGGCGACCCGCTCAGCGCATGGGGCGGCGTGGTCAGTTTCAGTCCGGACAAGCAATGGTTCTTCAAGCTGGGCGGCTACGACACCAACCCGGAAACCCTGTCCAAGAACCAGGGCCTGAAACTGGGCACCTCCGGCGACGACAGCGGCACCCTGGCGGTGGCTGAAGTGGAGTACAAACCCGACTACGGCAACGGCCTGGACGGCGATTACCGCATCGGCGCCACCCGCAACAGCAGCAACCGGCAGAAAGTGTACGACCAGGCCGGATTCCCCAACGGCATCGCCGGCAGCCCGGCCATCATCCAGAACACCGACCGCGCGTTCTACGTCAACCTCGAACAGCAAGTCATCCGCACCGGCGAAAATGGTGGGCTGCGTCTGTTCGCCAGCCTGATCCACGCCGACGACCAGGTCAGCGCAGTCAGCCAAGTGGCCGCCATCGGCGGGTTCTGGACCGGTATCTTTCCCGGCCGGCCCAACGACCGGCTCGGCCTGGCTTTCGGCCGCAATGCCGTCAGCGACAAGCTGAGCGATGCGCAGCGCTTGTACGACCGCAACCTGCCGGCCAGCGCCGCTCCCATTGGCGTGCAGCGCTACGAATATCCGATCGAACTGAACTACAACGTCGCCGTGGTCCGCGGCGTGGAAATCATGCCCAGCGTGCAGTACATCCGCCATCCAGGCGGACGCGACGTGCACAACGCCACGATCCTGGGCCTGCAGGTCAGCCTGGATTTCTGACCCGCAGCGCGCCACCCGGCTCTGCGACCGACGCCCGCGACCGTTCGTACTCGCTGCACCGCGCACACCCCGCTCCAGCAACCCACGGAAGACTCCGATGGCCACCCAACAGACCCAGAAGCTCGCCCGCCTCCTGATCGCGCCATCGATCATCCTGCTGCTGTTATGGATGATCGTGCCGCTGGCGATGACGGTGTGGTTCTCCACGCTCAACTACAACCTGCTCAATCCGGAAAAGGTCTTCGTCGGCCTGGGCAATTTCCGTTACTTCCTCGGCGATCCCGCATTCCTGTCCTCGGTCGGCAATACCTTGTTGCTGGTGGGCTCGGTGCTGGCCATCACCGCCGTCTGCGGCGTACCCATCGCGCTGCTGCTGGACCAGGTGTTCGTCGGCCGGCGCATCGTGCGGCTGATGCTGATCGCACCGTTCTTCGTCATGCCCACGGTCAGCGCCCTGATCTGGAAGAACCTGCTGATGCATCCGGTGTCGGGCCTGTTGGCATGGGCGTGGCGATTGTTCGGCCTCACTCCGATCGACTGGTTCACCCAGTACCCGATGCTCTCCATCGTGCTGATCGTGGCCTGGCAATGGCTGCCGTTCGCGGTGCTGATCCTGCTGACCGCCTTGCAGTCGATGGACGAAGAACAACAGGAAGCGGCGCTGATGGATGGCGCCGGCGTGTTCGACCGTTTCGTGCACCTAACCTTGCCCCACCTGGCCAGGCCGCTGACCATCGTCATCCTGATCGAGACGATCTTTCTGCTGACCGTATTCGTGGAGATCTACGTCACCACCGGTGGCGGCCCCGGCATGCAGACCACCAACCTGGCCTACCTGATCTATTCGCAGGCGCTGCTGCAATACGACGTGGGCGCCGCCTCCGCCGGTGGACTGATCGCCGTGGTGCTGGCCAACATCGCCGCGATGTTCCTGGTGCGAATCATCGGCAAGAACCTGGAGACCTGAGATGGCTCGCCATACGCCTGTTCCGCAAGTCATCGTCACCACCCTCGCCGCGTGGCTGCTGGGCGTGGTGATCTTCTTCCCGATCCTGTGGATGCTGTTGACCGGCTTCAAGAGCGAGATCGATGCGTTCTCCACGCCGCCGTCGTTCCTGTTCTTCCACTGGACATTGGAGAACTACGCCGCCGTGCAGGAGCGCAGCAACTACCTGGGCCACGCATGGAACTCGGTGGTGGTTTCGCTGGGCTCCACCTTCCTCGGGCTGGCCATCGCCCTTCCCGCCGCGTGGGCCATGGCGTTTTCGCCCACCAAGCACACCCGCAGCATCCTGCTGTGGATGCTGTCGACCAAGATGCTGCCGCCGGTCGGCGTGCTGGTGCCGATCTACCTGATCTACCGGAATTCCGGCCTGCTGGATACGCAGCTGGGATTGGTGATCGTGCTGTGCCTGGGCAACCTGCCGATCATGGTCTGGATGCTGTTCAATTATTTCAAGGACATCCCCAAGGACATCCTGGAAGCAGCGCGCATGGACGGCGCCACCATCGGCAAGGAACTGCTCTACATCCTGGCGCCGATGGCGCTTCCCGGCATCGCCTCATCGCTGCTGCTCAACGTGATCCTGGCCTGGAACGAGGCCTTCTGGTCGTTGAACCTGTCCTCGTCCAAGGCCGCGCCGCTGACCGCGTTCATCGCCTCGTACTCCAGTCCAGAGGGACTGTTCTGGGCCAAGTTGTCGGCCGCATCGACGATGGCCATCGCCCCGATCCTGGTGCTCGGCTGGCTCTGCCAGAAGCAGCTCGTGCGCGGCCTGACCTTCGGCGCCGTGAAATAAGCGCCCTCCAACATCAACGCAATAGGTGGTCAATGGGACACATCACACTGCAATCGGTCAGCAAATCCTTCGATGAAACACCGATCATCCATGGTGCCGACCTGGAAATACCGGACGGCCAGTTCGTGGTCTTCGTCGGCCCGTCGGGCTGCGGCAAGACCACGCTGCTGCGCCTGATCGCCGGCCTGGAAGATGTCAGCGGCGGACGCATCCTGATCGACGGACAGGACGTCACCAAACTGGCACCGGCCAAGCGCGGGCTGTCGATGGTGTTCCAGTCCTATGCGCTGTATCCGCACATGAGCGTACGCCGCAACATCGCCTTTGGCCTGAAGATGGCAGGCACGCCCAAGGCCGAGATCGAACGGCGGGTCGCGCAGGCGGCCGACATCCTCAATCTCACCGAATACCTCGAGCGTCGCCCCGGGCAGTTGTCCGGCGGCCAGCGCCAGCGCGTGGCGATCGGCCGCGCCATCGTGCGCGAGCCCAAGGGCTTCCTGTTCGATGAGCCACTCTCCAACCTGGACGCGGCACTGCGCGTGCAGATGCGCCTGGAAGTCACGCGCCTGCAAAAGCAACTCAAGACCACTGCGGTATACGTCACCCACGACCAGGTAGAGGCGATGACCATGGCCGACCGGATCGTGGTGTTGCAGGCCGGCCGCATCGAGCAAGTGGGCACGCCGCTGGAACTCTACGAGCGCCCGGCCAACGTATTCGTTGCCGGCTTCATCGGTTCTCCACGGATGAACCTGCTGGAAGGCGAGGTGGCGCAACGCCACCAGGCCACTACGCTGGGCATCCGCCCCGAGCACCTGCAGGTGCGCCAGGGCCAGCTATCGAATGCAGAAGGCGAGGCCTGGCACGGCACCGTCACCCTGGCCGAGCACCTGGGCAGCGACACCTTCGTCTACGTCGACGTCCCCGGCATCGGCACCCTCGACGCACGTTGCACCGGCGATCTGCGCGTCGCCATTGGCGACAGCGTCACCCTGATCCCCGATCCGCAGCACCTGCATCGCTTCGACGCGCAACAACAAGCCATTCGTTGACCGCGCACCCCACTTTCAAAAAAGGAGCCCCCCATGTATCTGGAAATGTTCAAACTCGACGGCCGCGTCGCCGTCGTCACCGGTGGCGGCCGTGGTATCGGCCTGGCTATCGTTCACGCACTGGCCGAGGCCGGCGCCAAGGTCGTGATCGCCGACCACGACCTGGCCGTGGCCGAACAAGGCCTGGGCAGCTTGCGTGAAAAGGGACTGGACGCCGAACTCATCCAGATGGACGTGACCGACTCGGCGCGGGTCAACGCCGTGGCCGACGCACTGACCGCCCAGCATGGCAAGGTCGACATCCTGGTCAACAACGCCGGGATCGCGCGTAGCCAGACGCCCGCCGAGACCGTTACCGACGAACACTGGCTCAACGTCATCGACGTCAACCTCAACGGCACGTTCTGGTGCTGCCGCGCCTTCGGCAAGCACATGCTCGACCGCCGCGACGGCGTCATCGTCAACGTCGGTTCGATGTCCGGTTTCATCGTCAACAAGCCGCAGGAACAGGCCTACTACAACGCATCCAAGGCCGCCGTACACCACCTGACCAAATCACTGGCCGCCGAATGGGCCACGCGCGGCGTGCGCGTCAATGCGGTGGCGCCGACCTATATCGCCACCCCGCTCAATGCCTTCGTCAAGGAGGATCCCAAGATGTACGACGCCTGGATCAGCAGCACGCCGATGGCGCGCCTGGGCGAGGTCGAGGAGATCGCATCGGTGGCCTTGTTCCTGGCCTCGCGCGCCTCCAGCCTGATGACCGGCAGCATCGTGCTGGCCGATGGCGGCTACACCTGCTGGTAATCCCATGTCCCCTATCCAGGCTCCCTTGTTCATCGGTGTGGACGTCGGCACCGGCAGTGCCCGCGCCGGCATCTTCGACCTCCGCGGCCAACTGCTGGGCAGCGCCAAGCATGCGATCCAGACCTGGTACCTGCCCGGCGAGATGGTCGAGCAGTCCTCCGAGGATATCTGGCAGGCCTGCGTCGCCGCCGTGAGGCAGGCGCTGCGCGAATCGGCGATCGATCCGGCGCGCGTGCGCGGCATCGGCTTCGACGCCACCTGTTCGCTGGTGGCGATCGATGCCGACGGCGCGGCGGTCAGCGTCAGCCCTACTGGCGAGGACCGGCGCAACGTGATCGTATGGATGGACCATCGCGCCACCGCCGAAGCCACCGAAATCAACGCCACCGCCGACCCGGTGCTGCGCTACGTCGGCGGGCAGATCTCGCCGGAAATGGAAACGCCGAAACTGCTGTGGCTCAAACGCCACCTGCCAGCGCAGTTCGCGCGCGCAGCGCATTTCTTCGACCTGGCCGACTATCTCAGCTTCCGTGCCAGCGGCAGCACCACGCGCTCGCTGTGCACGGTGGCCTGCAAGTGGACCTACGTCCTGCACGAAGGCGGCTGGAGCCAGCGCTATTTCACCCGCATCGGCCTACAGGAACTGCTGGAACACGATGCTGCCCGGATCGGCTCGCAGATCGTCGCGCCCGGCACCACGCTGGCCGCCGGCCTCACCGACGCAGCCGCCGCCGAACTGGGCCTGCCTGCGAGCATCGCGGTAGGCGCTTCGCTGATCGATGCCCACGCCGGTGCCATCGGTACCATCGGCAGCCCCGATGCCGAAGGTCTTGCGGTCGCCCCCACCGCACGCCTGGCCTACATCATGGGCACCTCGGCCTGCGTCCTGGCCAGCACCCACGACCCCTGTTTCACCCCCGGCGTATGGGGGCCCTACGCCTCGGCCATGATCGAGGGCCTATGGCTCAACGAAGGCGGGCAATCGGCTGCCGGCGCCGCCATCGACACCCTGGTGCGCTCGCATCCCGGCTATGTCGAAGCAGCCCAGGCCGCATCCGACGCCGGCATCGACGTACTGCGCTGGCTGGAGCGGCGCATCCTGGCGCGCGTGCCCTCGCCTTCGCACGCCGCAGCAATCGCGCGCCACCTGCACGTGCTGCCGGACTATCTCGGCAACCGCTCCCCAGCCGCCGACCCCGATGCCCGCGCCATGCTCGCCGGCCTCACCATCGACCACAACCTCGAAGGCCTGGAAGCCCTGTACGTGGCCGGCCTTTGCGGCCTTGGCTACGGCCTGGCCGAGATCATCGAAGCCCTGCGTGCGCAAGGCGTGCAATTCGACAGCGTCATCATCAGCGGCGGTGCCAGCCAGAGCCTGCTGGTACGCCAACTGATGGCCGACGCCACCGGCGTGCGCGTGGAACTGCCCGCCACCGCCGAGCCCGTGCTGCTGGGAAGCGCCATGCTCGGCGCCGTCGCCAGCGGCGCCTATCCCGACCTACCGACCGCCATGACCGCCATGAGCGGCTGCGGCACCTCCACCCAACCCACGCCTGCCACCATCGCCGCCTTCCATGCCAGCAAACGCCGCGTCTATGCACGCATGCAGGCACTGGACCGGCAGCTGCGCAACGACATGGCGGCAGCGCCCAACCTGGGCATTTGAGCCACCCCCGGTAATGTGCCGGGGATGCCACGCTGCGCCCTCCCCGGCTCCGCACAAGGCCAGGTACCGAACCGCGCCGGCACGAACCATTGCAATCGAGAACCATTTACACTAATAGGCCATCCCGCTCCTCCGCCCGCGATGGCCACGCGCCCGGAACCATCAGATCTACCCGTCTCGCTCCTGGCATCACTGCTGCGCCATTACGAGGAACTGGTGGAATACGTTCGCCGCCGGTTCGTCGCACCGGGCCTGGCCCGCGAAGTGGTGCATGACGTTTGCCTACGCCTGCTCGAACGGCCCCCACCACGCGACGTTCGCCAGCCTGACGCCCTGTTGCGACGCATCGCCCACGATGCCGCCGTGGACCGGTGCCGCGCCGAAGCACTGCGCCGGCACTGGGTAGAGCCGCGCCAGGTGCTGCCGGACGCGGCCTGCCCGGTCCCGGGACACGAGCAGCGCATCGAAGGCGAGCAGGAACTGGCGCTGCTGGTGAGCATCATCCAGGCGATGCCGCTACGCCGCCGCCAGGTGTTCATCCTGCACAAGCTCCACGAGATCCCCCAGGCGGACGTCGCCGTGCGCATGGGCATCGGCCCCAAGGCGGTCGAAAAGCATCTGCGCCTGGCCATGGCCATGTGCCGGCAACGCATAGGCCGGAAACCTCTGCCATGAACATCTCCGAGCACGTCCCCGCACCTCCCGAATCCGCTGACCACAGCGACAAGGACACACTGACGCGGCACCGTGAGACCTTGCAGCGCTTGTTCCCAATTCCTGCCGAGGAAGACCTGCGGCGGCGGCGCAGCCGTCCACGCACCGCGCCGGTGCTGCTTCTGCTGCTGGCGGGCGCCGCTGGCCTGTGGGGATGGAATCCCGGGTGGCCGACAGGCCAGGTACAGACCGCCCCAGGCGAGCGCCGCACCGTCTACTTGCCGGACCACAGCCGGGTCGTGCTCGACGGCTCCACCCAGCTGCGGGTCTGGCGGCACCTGCGCTCTCGCCAGGTTGAATTGCTGTCGGGCAGGGCGCGCTTCGAGGTGACGCATTCGCGCTGGCGGCCGTTCCTGGTCGATGCCGGTACCACCCGCATCCGCGACCACGGCACGGTGTTCGACGTGGAGCGCCACAGCGATGCGACGGAAGTGACGCTGTGGCAAGGCCTGGTAGCGGTATCGACCCGCGGCCACTCGGCCGAGCGCCTGCTGCAACCCGGACAACGCGTATTGGCCAGCGCTGCCGGCATCGGCGAAACGACCGCCGCATCCACGGTGACCGGCGCGGACTGGCCCCGGGGACGGCTGGCTTTTTCCCGGACGCCGCTGCGCGACGTGATCCGGGAACTGCAGCGTTACCGCACCGCACAGATCGTACTGACCGACCCCGACCTGGCCACCCTCGAGGTATCAGGCGTATTTGACAGCCGGCATACCGAAGACGTGCTCGCCCTGTTGCCGGACATCCTGCCGGTGCAGGTGATCTACGCGCAGGACGGGACAACGCGCATCCGCGCGATCCAGAGGTAGGGTTTGCCGGGACGCCATACGGCATATCGGATGACACCCTAATCTCTGGAAAGAACCCGATGCACCCCTCCCGTCCTCCTCTCTCCCGGCTGCGCGGCGGCCTGCTTGCCCTGGCGCTTTGCAGTGCCCTGCCCGTAGGGGCGCAATCGCCTGAAACCGCCAGCCCATTGCAGCTACCGGCCGGCAGCCTGGAGCAGGCATTGAATACGCTGGCCCGGCAGACCGGCATCCAGGTCCTGTTCGCCAGCGCGGTCGTCTCCGGCCGGCAATCCCCGGCGGTGACTGGCCACTATCTTCCCGCGCAGGCCATGGCCCTGCTGACCCGCGGCCAGGGGCTCGTGGTCCGGCAACGCAGCCCGGGCATCTACGTCGTCACCACCGCGGCGACGGCAGCGTCCACCGCGGCGGCGGCGCAGACCGAGCACCCCGGCACCACCGATCTGGCCAGGCTGACGGTTTCGGCTTCCACCGCGCGCATGCCGCTGGGCGAGAACGCCATGCCCAACACCATCACCGTCATCAGCCGCCATGACCTCGAACAGCAGCTTGCGCTGGGGTCGGACATTTCCAGCCTGATCTCCTCCCAGGTGGCGGCATTTGCCCCTGCCCGCGAAAAGCTCTCCAACTACGGCGAAAGCATGCGTGGGCGCGGCATCCTCTACATGATCGACGGGGTTCCGCAATCCACGCCGCTGCGTGACGGCTCGCGCGACTCGCACACCATTGATGCGTCGATGATCGAGCGAATCGAGATCATCCACGGCTCCAACGCCCTGCAGGGCATCGGCGGAACCGGTGGCGTGGTCAACATCATCACCAAGCGCGCCCCGGTCGAACCAGACAGTGTCGTGTTCGAGAGCGAAATATCCGGATCGGCGGCAGCCCCGCACCGGACCGACAGCGACAGCGACAGCCAGCGCATGTCGGCGCTGGTGGGCGCGCGTGCGCACGAGATCGACCTGCTCGCGGGGTTGGCCTATGAAAAGCAGGGCCTGTTCTACGATGGCCACGGCAATGCAATCGGCGTCAACTCACAAGGCGAGTTGATGGACTCCGAGTCGATCAGCGTTTTTGCCAAGCTCGGCTGGGATGTCGCTCCCGGCCAACGCCTGCAACTATCCACCAAGCGCTACCAACTGCGCGGACTGGACCACTACATCGCGCTCAACGGCGACTACCTGACCGGCAAGCCCACTTCCTCGATCCGCGGCGATACGCCGCTGGACCCGCCGATGAACCTGTCGCGCTCCGTATCACTGGACTACACCGCCGCCGACCTGTGGGGCGGGCAACTGGCCGCGCAGGCGTTCTCGGTCGATTTCCAGGGCCGCTACGGCGCTACCCAGTGGGACCCCTACGGCAACACCGGTGCGAACGCTGCCTGGGACCAGACCCAGAACGAATCGGAAAAGCGCGGCTTCAAGCTGACCCAGAACTGGAACCGCATCGCCGGAACCACCCTGGACCTGACCCTGGGGCTGGACGGACTGCAGGACAAGACGCGCCAGGTTCTGCTTGCCAGCAAACTGGACTGGGTACCGGACACCACCTACCGCAGCCTGTCGCCATTGCTGCAGGCGCATTGGTGGCCCAGCGACCACGTGATGCTCTCAGGCGGGATCCGCTACGAACGCGGCCAACTGGACGTGAGCGACTACGTTACCCTGCCACGCTACGGCGCGCGCTCGGTGATGGGGGGCAAGCCCAGGATGAGCGAGACCCTGCCCAACGTCGGTGCGGTCTGGTACGTCAACGACGTCCTCAATCTCTACGCCTCCTACTCCGAAGGCTATACCGTCGCAGATGTCGGACGCGTGCTGCGCGCCATCAATACCGATGGCCAACGCGTGGACAAATTGATCGATCTTTCCCCAGTGGTTTCCGACAACCGCGAGATCGGCCTGGAGTACGACGACGGTCGCTTCAGCGGCGACATCGCCTACTACGATTCCAAGTCCGACCTCGGCTCTGTCCTGGTCTACGACGCCGGCATCGATGCCTACAACGTGCAACGCCAGGCAACGCGGATCCAGGGCATCGAGGCCAACGCCGCGCTGCGTGTCGGGGAGGGCCGGCTCGGCCTGGGTTATGCGCATGCCAATGGCCGCTACGACTACGATGAAGACGGCCACCTGGACAGCGACCTGGCCGGCGTCAACATCGCACCGGACCGGTTGACGGCATTCTGGGAACAGGCCTGGACGTCGGCCTTCAGCACCCGGTTGCAGGCCAGCCGCGCCTTCGACAGGGATTTCTCCAGACTCGGCACCCGCGTGGCCAGTTTCGACGGCTACAGCACGATCGACCTGATCGCACGCTATGCCCTGCGCGAAAACACGTTCACGTTGGGCATCCAGAACCTGGCCGACGCCCACTACATCAGCTACTACTCGCAGACCACTCCGTCCAACACCACCTACTACGCCGGACGCGGACGGGTGGTAAGACTGACCTGGTCGTACCGGTTCTGATCCAGCCAGCAAGGCCCCCGGGCATGGAAGCCCGATACCCAGGCGCCAGGCAGCGCGCCCCGCCCGCCTGGCGGGGCGCTAAAACCCCATGGCCCATTCGGATCAGAGCCGCATGTTCAGGCCGATATACAGCAACCGCCCCGGCGCCGGCGAGAACATCGGCTGCGCCTGCTCCTGAAAGAAGCTGTCGTACCAGACATAGGCATACTCGCGGCCAGTGGCGTTCTTCAACTGCAGATCGACGCTCCAGTTCGGATTGATCCGGTACTTCGCGCTCAGGTCCAGCACCGCGAAGCTACCGAACTTCCCGGCGACATTGTTCTCTTCCAAGTAGTAGTCGCCCTGCGCCCGCCCCTGCAAGCCCAACTGCAACGCGTCGCTCGCATGGAATTCGACACCGATATTACTGATGTAGCGCGGCGTAGCCGCCACCTCATTACCTTCCAGCGACAGGCCCGCCGCGCGATCGTCGCGCTGGATCTTTGCTTCCTGGTAGGCATGCGAGGCCCACACTTCCCACTTGTCACCCAGCCGCGCACTGATCTGCGCATCCACGCCGCGCCGGCGCGTCTTGCCCAACTGCACCGTCGTGCCGGTCGCCGGCATGTTGGAGATCTCGTTTTCGGCATCCTGTTGCCACACCGCGATACGCGCTTGGGCACCCGCGAACGGGCTGAACTTCATCCCCAGTTCCATGCCGGTGTTGGTCGAGGGACTCATCGCCGCCTGCCCTGGAGTCAGATAGGCCGGCGCGGTGGACCCGGTCAACACCTGGAAGGTACGACCCCAGTTGGCATACACGTTGGTCTTTGGCGTCAGCGCATAGACCACGCCCAACTTGGGCTGATCGATGATGCCGTAGCGCTGCAACTTGCCGCTAGTGCCATCCACCAGGCGGGTATCGCCGCCAAAGCGATCCACGCGGTAGGCCGGCACGATCTTCAACGCCTCCACAGGCTGATAGATCGCCTGCACGAACGCACCCCAGTTGTCGAACGTATGGCGGTCGTCGTTCTGTATCCTCGCCGGCACAGACCAGAAATCGGTAGGCTCGGCATAGCTGAAACGCTCGCGCCGGTAGCCGTTGTCCTGATGCTCGTAGTTCAGTCCTCCCTCCAGGGTGAGCACTCCATTGGGCTGCCAGGTCAAGGTGCTGAGCATGCCGGTCTGCCGTTCGTCCCAGATCCGGCGTTGACGCGGCGCGTTGCCCGTGGGCAGATCACCGAACGTGACCCGGCGATCGTCCTCGTAGCGGTTGTAGTAGAGCTTGGTGCCGAAGAACAGGGTGCTGGCCAGCTTCAGGTCCAGATGGACGCCGACCTGGCGCATGTCGCGCTCGTCGCCATCGTTTGCGTTACGACCATCCGATGCGCGACGGTCGGCCCTCATCTCGGCAGCCGTCATGAAACCCGGCTCTTCAGCCTCGTGGTGGTAGGCGCGCGCGGTCACGCCGATACGCCTGCCATCGTCGTAGAGATCGCCGTAGAACCATTTTCCTCCCACCGAATACTTTTTCGACGCGTCATGATCGCGATAGCCATCAGAGGCCTGCGTACCGACGAAGTAGTTCTGCGCCAGGCCATTGCTTTCCCTGCCTACCGCCAACTGCGCATCGCGGGTGTTGTAGCTGCCGTAGGCCAGACGGGCGTCGGTGTAGTTACCGCCCTGACGGGTGCCGAAATTGACGTTACCACCGATGTTGTGCAGGCCATAACGCGGATCGTTGGTTCCGCGCACCACTTCGATGTAACTGATCTCCAACGGGAAGATCATGTCGATGAAGCGCTGGTTGCCGCTGTTGACGTTACTGGGAATGCCATCGATCAGGGTCTTGATGGCGTTGAGATATCCCTCGCCATTGAAGGCGCGGAAACTCACCTTGCCGGACTCTGCACCTTGGCGCGTCTCGGTCAACTGGATGCCTGGCATCTGGCCCAGAAGTTCCCAGCTGTGGGATACGTTTTTGTCCTCAATCTGGTCGGCCCCGAGCACATCCACCGAGGTCAGCACCTGGTGTGCGGTGAGCTGACCCTCACCGTGGTCATGGACATCGACCTTGCCCAGGGTCAGCGTCGAGTCGGCCGATTGAGCGAGGGACTGCGGGGCGAGACAAACGGCCGCGATCGCGGCCACGAGAACGTGGACTTTCATTGAAATTCGGGAGGCCCTGAGATCGAACGGATGAACGGCAATGCCGATTTAGTTACAGTATAACATATCACTCTGCGTCATCCCCTCGTCCCTGGCATTCCCAGCCGGTCATGCACGTGCACCTCGACATCCAAGACAGCGGTCGCCGCCGCCTGCACGGCACAGTGATTGCGTCGCAGCTCCTGTCACGTTTGCCGGCGTTGATGCACGCCGCACCGACAGTTCCGTTACCTGCAGATACCGCCCGTTGAAGGCGTCATCATTGCCCGCAAGCCCGCCCCTCAGTGGAGGCTTGCAACGTAGGCGGTGATGGTCAGCAGCGAGACGATGGTGGTGCCCAAGACGGTCGCTGCCGTGGTACTGGCCTCCCGCCGATGGAATTCGGCGAGCATGAATGGACCGGTTCCAGTTGGCAGTGCTGCCATCAGCACGGCCGTGTGGGCCAACATCGGCGGCAGAGCAAACACGTGCCTGGCCAGCACCCAGACCAGCACAGGTTGAGCGAGCAGCTTTCCCATGCCCAGCATTACCGCGCTTCTGGCCGTGCCCGGGACGATGTTGCGCCGCTCGCCCAGGAACAAGCCCAACGCAATCAAGGCACATGGTGCGGCCGAGCCGCCCAGCAGTTTGAGGAACGTCTCCACCGGTACCGGTACCGATACCCCGGTCGCCATCGGGACGATACCCAACAGGGGGGCGAGCAGCAGAGGATTGCGAGCCAAGGACCGAATCACTTTCCACAGCACGTGGTGAAGGCGTTGCTCCCCCTGCAGCCCCACCTCGATCAGCACGATCGCCACCGCGAACAGCGCGCACACCGTCAGCAGAGTGGCCACCAGCACCGCGGCCAGCGACGACAGTCCCAGCACGGCCGCAGCCAAGGGAAACCCGATGAATCCAGTGTTCGCATAAGAGGCATTGAGCCCATCAATGCTGGCATCGGCCAACGCGTGACCGCCGCGGCGCCGGAGGAACACGGTAGCCACAAACACCAAGGCCGTGCCACCACCGAAACTCAGCAGGAATCCCGGTTGCCAGAGTTCCCGCCAATGCGCATTGGCCACCACGTCAAAAAGCAGCGCAGGCAAGGCCAGATACACGACGAAACGATTCAACTCGCGGGTGGAATGCGCCCCTAGCGCTCCACTTCGGCGAGCGCCCCAACCGGCAAGAACCAGGGCAAAGATGGGCAAGACAATCGCCAAAACAGACAACATTCGGGTGCGCTACCGGAGGAGACGGCGGAAAGCTTACTGGCCCCACATCAATGCGCTCCAATGCTTTTTCGTTCCACAAGCGATACTCTTTTTGCATGGTTGAAACCCGTGCCCTTCGCTACTTCCTGGCTGTGGCAGACACGCTGCACTTCGGGCGTGCCGCGGAACGGCTCCACGTCACCCAGCCTCCTGTGAGTCGCCAGATCGCGGCCCTGGAGCGAAGCTTGGGCGTTTCGCTGTTGGAGCGAGACTCCCGGCACGTCCGGCTGACCCCGGCCGGCGTCCGCTTTCGAGAGGACGCTCAAGCCATTGTTCTGTCCCTGGAGCAAGCGCGCCAAACCGCGCGCCAGATCGATGCTGGCGAACAAGGGGCGTTGGACATCGGGTTCATGATGCATGCCGCCCACAGCTCCGTGCCGGCGCTGGCCAAACGGTTCATGGCCGCCTACCCGCGGATACACCTGCGTTTGCGGGAGGTATTGCCGCTGGCGCTGATCGACAGCGTCCGCTCGGGGTCGCTCGACGCGGGGATCGGGTTTGAACCAAGGGCGACGCGCGACATGGAGGTCATGCCTCTTCTGGAAGAATCCCTTTGCGTGGCTCTGCCGGCCGATCATCGCCTCGCACAACACCCGTCGATCGCGATTGAGGCACTGGACGGCGAGCCGTTGATCACGGCGCCGGCTGAAGTGGTGCCCACGCTGCGAGAAGCGATCGAGGCGTGCTTCAGAGCCGCCGGGCTGCGGCCGCAAATCCGCCTGGAAGTGCAACTGCAGCAGAGCATCGTAAGCCTCGTCGCGAGCGGATTGGGAATTGCGCTGGTTCCCAATTCACTGAGCCGGATGGGCGTGCCGGGCGTCGCCTTTGTGCATTTGGAAGGCGCGCCTCTTCTGCGGCAAGTGCTCTTCTGGCGCAGCGCCAATCGCAACCCTGCGATGCCACGCCTTCTGGACTGCGTGGAGCGCTGCGTTGCACGCTGAACAAGGATGCTGGAATACGGATGCTGGAATACGGATGCTGGAACACCATGACACGCAGGGTTCGCAGTGGGCGGCGATCGAGTCGATCACCGGCAATACCGGTTAGTCGGCCCAGACGTCGAGGCCGTGGCTACGCCGGACAGACGTGATCAGGGCCAGCGCCCCGGCCTGACGACGGACGACCGGTTGAATCCCCCAGCACGTGAGCCTGCACTACGGCAAACGGTTGGCGCAGACAGCAATCGCACCGTCGGCGGACAGCGCGCGCGATTCGTATGACAACGCGCTGACTGACACAATCAACGGGCGGTGGCATATGGACGAGGTAATCGATCGCAAGCGTGGCTTAGCCGGGAGCGGGAACTAGTCACGCTCGACTGGGTTCACTGGTTCAATTACAAACGACGGCTGGGCCGATCGGGCACATCCCGCCAGCAGAGACCGGAGCGGCTTGTTGTCGGCAACAAGCCGGTCAGGCCGAGGTGGCCTGCCTCAAACCCGACGGCTTCCACGAAAGTCGGGATGGTTCAGCGGCTGTTCCGACCGGGTCACCCAGAGGAAAATCAATTCCACAGCGGCGACAACCAGGGCTACTTGAGAGACAACGGGCTGGTGTGCTCGATGAGCGCGGTAGGCCATTGTGGTGACTGCGCCGCCTGCGCGGGCTGCTTCGGCATGCTCAAGCGTGAGCGGGTCTACAGCACGAAGCATGCAACCTCGATGCGGCAAGGGCTGATGTGCTTGAATACGTCGAGCGCCTCCACAATCCGAGGATGCGGCGAAGGACTGCCAGGCAGTATCTGAAGTTCCTCCCTTCACGACCGTCCGTGATTTCGGGTTGGAACGCTAAGTCGTGCGACTGGTCCCTACATAGAAGCCGGTGGGCTCCCTGTTTGAAGTCCGGCACCCGATAGGGCTTCCAGGCCTGTGCTTTGGCCGTGGAACAATAACGGCCTCGCCCTGCTTGCCCTCGACCCGGCCCCTTGGCCACGCTCAGTTCGCGGATTTTCCGGTGGCTCAGCTTAAACTGGGTGCCTCGGCGACACGGGGCATAGGCCTGCGTCGCAACATTGACTTGATCCGGCGTGAGTGACCGCTGCAACCGCGCGCAACAAAGAACACCGTGAGTTGCCGCCAGACCCGGATTGAGCGCTACAACCCGTAAGGACGTTTCTTGCAAACCACTGATTCCACGTTGAAAACCTCGTCCAGCAAGGCCAGTGCCGAGCACACCCCGCTGATGAAGCAGTTCTTCGCCGCCAAGTCCGAATATCCGGACCTGCTGCTGTTCTTCCGCATGGGCGATTTCTACGAGCTGTTCTACGACGACGCCCGCAAGGCGGCGCGGCTGCTCGATATCACCCTGACCCAGCGCGGCAGTTCCGGCGGTGCGCCGATCCCGATGGCCGGCGTGCCGGTGCATGCCTACGAAGGCTATCTGGCGCGGCTCGTGGCGCTGGGCGAGTCGGTGGCGATCTGCGAGCAGATCGGCGATCCGGCCCTGGCCAAGGGCCTGGTCGAACGCAAGGTGGTCCGCATCGTCACGCCCGGCACCGTCACCGACGAAGCACTGCTGGACGAGCGCCGCGACACATTGCTGATGGCGATCTCGCGCAACAAGCAGGGCTATGGCCTGGCCTGGGCCGATCTGGCTGGCGGCCGCTTCCTGGTCAACGAGGTCGATAGCGAAGATGCGCTGGAAGCCGAACTGGCGCGCCTGGAACCGGCCGAGCTGCTGGTACCCGACGAAGACAACTGGCCCGAGTTCCTGCGCGGACGCGTCGGCGTGCGCCGCCGTGCGCCGTGGCTGTTCGATGCCGACAGCGGCCGGCGCCAGTTGCTGGGCTTCTTCAAACTGCACGACCTGACCGGCTTCGGCATCGACGACAAGCCGCGCGCCACCGCCGCAGCCGGCGCCCTGCTCGGCTACGTCGAGGAAACCCAGAAGCAACGCCTGCCGCACCTCACCTCGATCGCGATGGAAGTCGCCAGCGAAGCGATCGCGATGAATGCCGCCACCCGGCGGCACCTGGAGCTGGACACCCGGGTGGACGGCGACAATCGCAACACCTTGCTCGGCGTGCTCGACAGCACCGTCACGCCGATGGGCGGGCGCTTGCTGCGGCGCTGGCTGCATCGCCCACTGCGCTTGCGCGAGGTGCTGACGCACCGCCACCACGCCGTCGGTACGCTGATCGACCGTGGCGCCGACGCCGACCTGCGCGAAGCCTTCCGCGCACTCGGCGATATCGAACGCATCCTCACCCGCGTCGCGCTGCGCTCGGCGCGCCCGCGCGACTTCTCCACCCTGCGCGATGGCCTGGCGCTGCTGCCGCAGGTACGCCAGATCCTGGAACCCATGGATTCGCCGCGTCTGCATGCACTCTGCGCCGAGCTTGGCGAGCACGATGCCACCGCGCACCTGCTGGTCAGTGCGATCGCCGAACAACCACCGCTCAAGCTCAGCGATGGCGGCGTGATCGCCGCCGACTACGATGCCGAACTGGATGAGCTGCGCCGGCTGTCGACCAACGCCGATCAATTCCTGATCGACCTGGAGGCACGCGAGCGCCAGAGCAGCGGCATCGCCACGCTCAAGGTCGGCTACAACCGCGTGCACGGCTATTACATCGAAATCAGCAAAGGCCAGTCCGAGCGCGCGCCGGTGCACTACACCCGCCGCCAGACACTGACCAATGCCGAGCGCTACATCACCGAAGAACTGAAGACGTTCGAAGACAAGGTTCTGTCGGCCCGCGAACGCTCGCTATCGCGCGAGAAGGTGTTGTACGAAGCATTGCTGGACACGCTCGCCGAGCATTTGGAACCACTCAAGCGCTGCGCCGGCGCGTTGAGCGAACTGGACGTGCTGGCGGCGTTCGCCGAACGCGCGCAGGCACTGGACTGGTCGCAGCCGGAACTGGAAACGGCGGCCTGCCTGCGGATCGAACGCGGCCGCCATCCGGTGGTCGAAGCCGTGCGCGAACAGCCATTCGAGCCGAACGACCTGGACCTGCACGCCGATCGCCGCATGCTGGTGATCACCGGCCCCAACATGGGCGGCAAGTCCACCTACATGCGCCAGAACGCGTTGATCGTGCTGCTGGCGCATATCGGCAGCTACGTACCGGCGGCGCGCGCGGTGATCGGCCCGATCGACCGCATCCTCACCCGTATCGGCGCAGGCGACGACCTGGCCAAGGGCCAATCGACCTTCATGGTGGAGATGGCGGAGACCAGCTACATCCTGCACCACGCCAGCGCACAGTCGCTGGTGCTGATGGACGAAATCGGCCGAGGCACTTCCACCTACGACGGCCTGGCACTGGCCGACGCCGTTGCCCGCCACCTGGCCCACGTCAACCGCTGCTACACCTTGTTCGCCACGCACTACTTCGAACTCACCGCACTGGCCGACGAATCGCACGAGGGCGGTCCCAGCGGCATCGCCAACGTGCACCTGGATGCGGTGGAACATGGCGACAGCCTGGTGTTCATGCATGCGGTCAAGGATGGCCCGGCCAATCGCAGCTTCGGCCTGCAAGTAGCCGCCCTGGCCGGCCTGCCCAAGGCCACCGTCGCCCAGGCCCGGCGCCGACTGGCCGAGCTGGAGCAGCGCGGCGAGCAAAGTCATGCCTCAGACATGGCACCGGCCGCACTGGACGCGCCGCAGCAGTTCGGCCTGTTTGCCCCGGCCGCGTCGGCCGCACAGGAAGCCCTGGCGGCGCTCGACCCGGACGAACTGACTCCGAAGCAAGCACTGGAAGCGGTGTACCGGCTCAAATCGCTGCTCTGACTCTTGCCCGAACGCCTGGCCGCAGCGCTGCGCCAGGACTGGCGGGCAACTGCTAGGCTGCGGCCGTGCAAGGTCTCGCACACTTCCGATAAAGGACATGACAATGAACGATTCAAGCCTCGCCTCCTCGCTCTTCCAGCAACTGCAAGGTTCGGGCCTGCAGCAGGTGGCCCAGCAACTCAACATCGAACCGAGCCAGGCCCAGGGCGCCATCGGCTCCGCGCTGCCGCTCTTGCTCGGCGCGCTGGGTCGCAATGCCCAGCAGCCAGAAGGCGCGCAGGCCCTGGCCGGCGCACTGGAGCGTGACCACGCCAGCAGCGCCGGCGGCCTGGATCTCGGTGGGCTGCTGGGCAGCGCATTGGGCGGCGGAACCAGCGGCGCGCAAGCCGATGGCGCCGGCATCCTTGGCCACATCTTCGGCGGCAACACCTCGCAGGTTGCCTCCAGCCTGGGTGAAGCCACCGGCCTGGGCAGCGAAAAGGCCGGACAGTTGCTACAGGTGCTGGCCCCGATCGTGATGTCGTTCCTGGCGCAGCGCTTCCTGGGCGGCGGCTCCGCCGATACCAACCAGCTCGGCCAGGCGCTGGGCCAGGAGCAAACCCAGTTGCAGAACAGCGGCAATCCGCTCGCCGGCCTGCTCGACCAGGATGGCGACGGCCAGTTAGGGATCGGCGACGTACTCAAGCTGGGCGCGGGCCTGCTCAACCGCCGCAGCTGAGATCGACCTGCCGCCGCCCGCTCATCACGAGCGGCGGCATCGTCAATCGATATTTTTATCTATCAATTTGTCGATAGAAA
This sequence comes from Lysobacterales bacterium, assembly GCA_015655035.1. Taxonomy (GTDB): domain Bacteria; phylum Pseudomonadota; class Gammaproteobacteria; order Xanthomonadales; family Xanthomonadaceae; genus JAATFS01. Next base: position 21,580 of record JAATFS010000494.1, read on the forward strand.
ATAGACTTGCAAATCCAGAGTACTGTCATAGCCTCGCCTGAACCCGCGACGCAGGGAGCCAGCGATCATCGAGACGGATCGGCATCGTCTTTCTCGGGCACTACTTTTCGTACGCGGGTCCACCCTGCCTACAGCGCATCGATATCGCCCAGCGCACGAATCAATCGCCGCGCACGCTTGTCCGGACGATGCTCCGGTGCCTGATAGCCATTGCGCTCGGCAAGCTGCCGGGCGCGCAGCTCGGCACGACGCAGACGTGAGTCCTCCGATTCCAGATACAGCGTCTGCGCCGCTGCTGCGGGGCCGCGCTGGTCGCTCAGTCCACGCACCTCGATCTCGAACACCTCGTCACCGCGACTGACGCGCATGCGCTCGCCTACCCGTATCGCACGCGAGCACTTGGGCCGCTGCCCGGCCATCTCGACCTTGCCGGTTTCGACCGCCTGCTTGGCCACGCTGCGGGTCTTGAAGAAACGTGCCGCCCACAGCCACACGTCGAGTCGTACCGCTCCCTGTTCCACTTGAATTACTGGCATATTCTGGAATTCGTCATGGATTCGATCTCCAACAACCACGCGGAACATCGAACCCCGTGAAAGGACGCCGGTCCGGCATCGAAACGGCGCGGCCTACCCATCGATTGGGTCCAGGCCTCCGAAACTCAATGGCCGCTACCGCTCCCTTCCCCCCTCGCGCGGGAAAAGCGAGCGTCCCGGAAACCGGCAGGTGATGAAGTGCCGTGGCGGCTTGAGACGTCCACTCATCCACCAGCCATCTCCAGCGTCTATCCTCGACATTCCCCTACTCACTGCGTCCGCCATGTCCGATACCCACACTTACCGTGACGGGCGTCGCAAATATTTCACTCCACTCCTGAATACGCACCACGCCGTCCTTGCCACGGCAAAACTTCTTTCCGCGTGAGATAAGGTGCATACGCGCCATTGGTTGCATTCCGGTTCACCTTCAATGGGTGGAAAATCCGACCAAGGCATTGACATGACTGGAAATGTACGTCAACCTCATTGCACAAATCCCTCCACAACACTTCCCAGGAGCTTCCCATGAAGAAACTGATCGTGATGGCCATTGCCATGGCCCTATCGGCGCCGGTATGGGCCGCTCCCCAGGCCGGTGGCCCGCAGCCTGCAGGTCCGCGTGCGTCGAACCAGTCCCGCATCAACACTCCCGCTTGGATCTATTCTGGCGTTGCGGCGGCGGCCGCTGCTTATAGTATCTGCGGCGATAGCTCCGGCAATGAAGATGACGGCGGCGACAATGGCGGCGGCGGTGGTGACGGCGGCGGCGGTGGCACGGGTGGTACCGGCGGCACGGGTGGTACTGGCGGTACGGGTGGCACCGGCGGCACCGGCGGCTGATTCGTTCGCTTCATGAACTCGAAAGCCCTCGCCGGGCACGACTTGGCGAGGGCTTTTTCATGTCTGTCCTCCATCGATGAACACGACACTGATGACCTATCTCCGCAATTCGGCCGCGCTGCTGGCCGCGATTTCCCTGTCCGGCTGCATCTGGGCTCCCGGCCAGCACCTGCGCAACAGCGATATCAGCCGCGAGCGGCCTACCAGTGAAGACGGCAAGCTGGAGCTGATCCCGATCACGCCCAAGCTGATTGCGATGGATCAGGCCGCACAGAAGGCGGGGCCGCTACCGGCGGCGTTGCTCGATCATCGTCCGGAGGATTACGCCATTGGGGCCGGCGATTCTCTTTACATTACGGTATGGGATCACCCTGAATTGACGGTACCTGCGGGTGGTCAGCAGCAGTCGACAATGGCCGGACGCCTGGTCCAGACCGACGGCAGCCTGTTCTACCCGTATATCGGCAAGATTCAAGCGGCCGGCAAGACCCCCATGCAATTGCGCGATGAACTTAG
>JAATFS010000283.1 GCA_015655035.1 Lysobacterales bacterium
GCCTGTGGCTAGTCGGCGCGGTGTGCCGGTTCCGGCTGCGCGGGTTGATCGATCGTGGCGCTGGCCGGCTTGCGCTTGCGCCAGGCCATCGGCCGTAGTTCGCTGGCGAGCACCCCGATGACGATCAGCACTCCGCCGAGCAGCGCCAGCGCCGGCAAGCGGTCCCCGGCCAGCCGCCCGACCACGCCGGCCCAGACCGGTTCGCCAGCATAGATCACGGTCGCCCGCGTCGGCGACACCGACTTCTGTGCCCAGTTCATCGTCAGCTGGATGATCGCGCTGGCCACGCCCAGTCCGACCCCGCATACGACCCAGACCCAGGACAACGCCGGTATGCGCTCGCCCATCACCGGCATCATCGTCAATGCCAGTACGCCGGCCACGAGCAGCTGGACCGTGGTCACCCGGCGGCTGTCGACCGAGCTGGCGAAGCGCCCGATCAGGATGATTTCGGCGGCGATCGCCAGCGCGCCGAGCAGCGTGGCCATCTCGCCGGCACCGAACGAAAGCGCGCCCGCCTCGGGACCGGCCAGCAACACCAGGCCGGTGAAGGCGAAGGCCACGCCGAGCCAGCTCATCAGATGCGGCGGACGGCGCAGCACCAGCCATTGCAGCAGCGGGACCATCGGCACGTACAGCGCGGTGATGAAGGCCGATTTACTGCTGGAGATGCTCTGCAGGCCATAGGTTTGCAACACGTAGCCCAGGAAGATCGCCACGCCGATCGCGCTGCCGGCACCGGCTTCGCGCCAGGTCAGCCCGGACAGGCCGCGCCCGAACATCAGCAGCGCCAGCGATCCTGCGGTGATGAAGCGGATCGCGACGAAGAACAGCGGGCCGCAATGGCGCATCGCGATGTGCACGATCAAAAAGGTCGCGCCCCACAGCATCGTGATGGTGAGCAGGGCCAGTTCCTGGCGGGACAGCGACAGGAAGGTGCCGGCAGCGGCGGTCGTCCGCGGCGAGGAGGAAGACATGGGGGGATTGGGGCGATGAACGGGTGTGCAATATACTGCGCAATCCTGCGCAGGAGCAAAACCATGCAGCCAAAAGTCGCGCGCGGCGACGTGCTCACGCATGTCGCATCCAACGTCCGGCGCCTGCGCCAGGCAGCTGGCCTCAGCCAGTCCGCGCTCGCCGATGCGGCAGGGCTCAGTCGGCGCATGCTGGTCCACATCGAAGGTGGCGAAACCAACATCAGCCTGGCAAGCCTGGATCACGTCGCGGCGGCGCTGGGTGCCAGCTTCGTCGATATCGTCAGCGACCCGGCACGGCAGTCGCAGCGGATCGAGGCGCTGGCCTGGCGTGGCAGCGATCCGGAAAGCCATGCGACCTTGCTGGGCAGCGTACCGGCCCGCAGCGACGCGCAGCTATGGCTATGGTCGCTGGCCGCGGGCGAACGCTACCAGGCGCAGCCCGACCCGCCGGGTTGGCACGAAATGGTCTATGTCATCGAGGGCCAGCTGGAAATCGCGCTGGCCGAAGGCGTTCGCCATATCGATGCCGGCGATTTCGCGATCTACAGCAGCGCGCAGCCATATGCCTATCGTGCGCTTGGCGACACGGCCGTGCGCTTCGTGCGCAACGTGGTGGCCTGACGCAGCAGGCACGGCGAGGCCCGGGACGCGGCAGGACCTGTCCCGGGCCGTGGCCTGGAACAGGTCCGCGCGCTGTCGCCGTACTCAGTCGACCGAGATGCCGGCCAGGCGCTGCAACGCTTCGGCGTACTTGGCGCGGGTGCGCGCAATCACGTCGGCCGGCAGCGCCGGGCCAGGCGCGGTCTTGCCCCAGTCCAGCGTTTCCAGGTAGTCGCGCACGAACTGCTTGTCGTAGCTCGGCGGGCTGGTGCCCACTTCGTATTCGTCGGCCGGCCAGTAGCGCGACGAATCCGGCGTCAGCATCTCGTCCATGATGTAGAGGCGGCCATCGGCATCGGTGCCGAACTCGAACTTGGTGTCGGCCAGCAGGATGCCGCGCTCGGCGGCGTAATCGGCGGCGAAGCGGTAGATGCGCAGCGTCGCATCGCGCACGCGTTCGGCCAGCTCGGCGCCGACCGTCTTGACCATCGCGTCGAAATCGATGTTCTCGTCATGGTCGCCGACGGCGGCCTTGGTCGAGGGGGTGAAGATCGGCTCGGGCAGCTTCTCGGCCTGGCGCAGGCCATCGGGCAATTCGATCCCGCTGATCTTGCCGGTGCGCTGGTAGTCCTTCCAGCCGCTGCCGATCAGATAGCCACGGGCGATCGCTTCCACCGGCACCGGCTTGAGCTTCTTGGTGACCACCGCGCGCTTGGCGTACAGCGCCGCGTCCACGCCCTCGGGCAGCACGGCGGCCACGTCGATGTCGGTCAAGTGGTTCGGCATCAGGTGTTCGGTCTGCTTGAACCAGAAGTTGGACACCTGGCACAGCATCTCGCCCTTGCCGGGGATCGGGTCGGGCAACACCACGTCGAAGGCGGACAGACGGTCGGTGGCGACCATCAACAGGTAATCGCCGGGGGGCGCGTCGGCGGGCAGGCGCTCGCGGGGAATGTCGAAGACATCGCGGACCTTGCCTCGGTGGCGCAACGGCAGGCCGGGTAGATCGGATTGCAACAGCGTGGTCGACACAGGCACTCCTCTGGAACTTCGCGGTAGCGACTGTCCCCGGGACCCGGCGGGCCCGCGGTTGGACAGCGGGCCGCGTAGTGTACGGCGCTTCGGCCCGCGCCGCAGGGTTTGTGCGCGCAGCGTCTGAACGAGGGGCGCGGCGGTGGCTCTCCGGGCTCCGATACACGCCGCCGATGGGCTGCGCGACCGGTGCTTCAGGTAAAATCGTCGGCCCTGGTTCCTGGCCCCGTCGACATGCGCTGGTACGGAAAACTGCTCGGTTTCATTGCCGGCGCGTTGTTGTTCAGGCCCAACCCACTGTTCGGGGCCGCCATCGGCCTGTTGATCGGCCATGCCTTCGACCGGGACTGGTTCAAACTCGGCAAGGACGATCCCTATCGCGAACTCGGCCTGACCTCCGAGGCGACCACCGCCGAGATCGACCTGGCCTATCGTCGGCTGATGTCGCAATACCACCCCGACAAGCTGGCCGGCGCCGCTCCCGAGCTGATCCAGCAGGCCGAAAAGAAGGCCAGCCAGATCAACGCCGCCTACGACCGCATCCAGCGCCTGCGGCGCAAGCCCTAACCGTCTATTCCCGCATCCCACCGAGATCCATCATGTCCGATTGCATCATCGCCCCGTCCATCCTGTCCGCCGATTTCGCCCGGCTGGGCGAGGAAGTGGACAACGTCCTGAAGGCCGGCGCCGACTGGGTCCACTTCGACGTAATGGACAATCACTACGTGCCCAACCTGACCATCGGCCCGATGGTGTGCCAGGCGCTGCGCAAGCACGGCGTGCGCGCGCCGATCGACGTGCACCTGATGGTCGAGCCGGTGGACCGGATCGTGCCGGACTTCGCCGAGGCCGGCGCGAGCTTGATCAGTTTCCATCCGGAAGCCAGCCGCCACGTCCACCGCACCATCCAGCTGATCAAATCGCATGGCTGCCAGGCGGGGCTGGTGCTGAATCCGGCCACGCCGGTGGACATCCTCGACTGGGTGCTGCCGGAGCTGGACCTGGTGCTGGTGATGTCGGTCAACCCGGGCTTCGGTGGCCAGGCGTTCATCCCCTCGGCGCTGGACAAGCTGCGCGCCATCCGCAGCCGGATCGACGCACTCGGTAAGCCGATCCGGCTGGAGATCGACGGCGGCGTGAAGCCGGACAACATCGGCGCGATTGCCGCTGCCGGTGCCGATACGTTCGTCGCCGGCTCGGCCATTTTCAACGCGCCCGGTTCCAGCCAGGCCGGTTATGCGGGCGTGATCGCCGGCATGCGCGCGGCCGTGGAAGCGGCCCGGTGAGCACGCCCGGGTTGACCATCCGGGCGGCCACGCCCGAGGACGCCGAACTGCTGCACGAACTGATCACCGGGCTGGCGGTATACGAGCGCGAGCCGGGCGCGGTCAAGGCCAGTCCGCAGGATCTGCGTGCCAGCCTGTTCGGTGAGGGCGCCACCGCGCATGCGTTGATCTGCCAACAGGACGGCGCCGCAGTGGGTTTCGCGGTGTATTTCTTCAACTACTCGACCTGGCTGGGGCGCAACGGCCTTTATCTGGAAGACCTGTTTGTCCGCCCGGAGTGCCGTGGCAACGGTGCCGGCCTGGCGTTACTGCGACACCTGGCGCAGTTGGCGGTGGCGCGCGGTTGCGGGCGCTTCGAGTGGTCGGTGCTGGACTGGAACCAGCCTGCGATCGATTTCTATCTTGCTGCCGGTGCGCGGCCGATGGACGAATGGACCCTCTACCGCCTCGACGGCGAGGCCCTGGCCGCGTTCGCCGCGGGTGAGTCGGCGCGCCGAACCGGGTAATGTCGCAGCTCCACGATGATGAAATGAGAGGGCGTGCATGCTTCGATTCCTGCTGCTGGGCATCCTGCCGGTGAGTGCGTTCGCCGCCCCGGTGGACCTGCTGGTCGGCTCCTATACCGAACCCGGCGCACCTGGCATCTACACCTTCCGCTTCGATCCCGCGCAGGGCCGGATCGAGAGCCTGCCTTGGCAATCGATCCGGCTCGACAACCCGTCCTGGCTGGTGGTGTCGCCGGACCAGCGGCAGGTCTATGCGGTCAACGAGAACGGTCCCGGCTACGCCGACCCGGTCGGCCGGGTTACCCGCCTGGAGCTGGATGGCAAGCACCGGCTGACGCTGCGTGAGCAGGTATCGAGCCTGTCCGACGAGCCCACCCACGCATCGCTGGCCGCAGACGGTCGTCATCTGTTCGTGGCCAATTACGCAGTCCAGTCCGATCCGGGCGGCCTGCTGGCGGTGCTGCCGCTGGATGCGCAGCATCGGTTGCAGCCGGCGATCCAGGTTTCCAGCTACCAGGCCAGCGGGAGCAATCGCGAACGCCAGGCGTCCGCGCATGTGCATGCGGCAGTGGTCGCCCCGGACGGCCGGCATGTGCTGGTCGCCGACCTGGGCGGCGATCGCGTCCATGCGTATCGCTACGATCCGCAGGCGGCGCGTCCGCTGCGCACGGCCGAGCCGGCCTTCGTGCAGTTGCCTGCCGGCAGCGGCCCACGCCATCTGGCCTTCGACCGCAGCGGCCGGCATGCCTACCTGACGCTGGAGATGACGGGGCAAGTCGCCTTGCTCGACTACGCCGATGGCAGGCTGAGCCTGCGCGAGATCAGCGCGCTGTCCGAGCCGGGCTTCACCGGCGCGCAGGGGGCCGGCGCAATCCACCTCTCGGCCGATGGACGTTGGCTGTACGCGGTCAATCGCGGCGAAGACAACCACATTGCGGTGTTCGCGGTCGATGCCGGGAGTGGCCGTTTGCAGCCGGTCCAGCGTCGCGCGGTCGGTCGCCAGGCACGCGAGTTTACGTTCTCCCCGGATGGCCGCTTCCTGCTGGTGGCCACGCAGGGCGAGAACCGCATAGACGTAGTCGCGCGCGATCCGGCCACCGGCCTGCTCGGCGACACCGTGCAGCAGGTGGCATTGCCGGCGCCGTCCTATCTGCAGTTCCTGGCCAATTGAGACGGGTATTGGCGATCCGCATCGTGGGGCAGGGCGTTGCTCGCTCCGCCACGTGGCGGTAGAGCGCCGGCACCAGCAATGAAGATGCCGCGCTCCGTTCAACGGGGCGCGGCATCAGGAATATTGGAGGCTTATCCTGCCTCCGCCCATCTTCCCTGCTATGGCCTTCCATGCTGGGCCGTGCCGATGACGCGCGCATGACAGTGCGAACGATGCATTCACCGGCGTGCGCGACAGCGCTGCTAGCCTGTGGTACCCCAGACTGGAAGCACCGCATGGACCCGTTACGCTGGAGACTGATCCTCAACGGCAAGGCAGCAGGCAATGATGAGGTGCGCACCGCCGTGCAAGGTGTGCGGCGGCGCGGTATCCAGCTCGAGGTGCGGCTCACCTGGGAAACCGGCGATGCGCAGCGCTATGTAGATGAAGCCGTCGCCGATGGCGTGGATACCGTCATCGCCGGAGGTGGCGACGGCACCCTGAGCGAAGTGGCGAGCGCGCTGGCCCATCGCCCCGAGAGCGCCGATGCCTTGCCTGCGCTGGGCCTGCTGCCGCTGGGCACTGCCAACGATTTCGCGATGGCCGCCGGCGTGCCGCTGCCACCGCAGCAGGCGTTGTCGCTGCTCGCTTCCCAGCCCGCGCGGCCGATCGATCTGCTGCGCATCCAGGCCGACCGCGAGCTGCGCTGGTGCATCAATGTCGCCAGTGGCGGCTTCGGCACCCAGGTCACCGTGGAAACCGATGAAGGCCTGAAGAGGGCACTGGGCGGCCTGGCCTATCTGATCACCGGGATGTCGCGGTTGGGGCGGATCGATCCGATCCATGCCCGCTTCCAGGGTCCGGGGTTTGATTGGGAAGGCGAATTCATCGCATTGGGCCTGGGCAACGGTCGCCAGGCCGGTGGCGGGCAGGTGCTATGCCCCGATGCCTGGGTGGACGACGGGCAACTCGACCTGACCATCGCAAGCGTGCCAGCCGGGGAATTCGGCGCCACCCTGGGCGCGCTGTTCAACAACGGCAAGGAAGCGGCGCTGGAGCAGATCGCGCAACGCGCCCGCCTGCCGTGGCTGGAGATCGAGTCGGTACAAGCGCTGACCCTGAACCTCGATGGCGAGCCGGAGAGCTCGCACCGTTTCCGCATCGATTGCGTACC
>JAATFS010000244.1 GCA_015655035.1 Lysobacterales bacterium
CAAGGTGCCGTTGTCGCAATGGTTCGCGCAAAATAAGCGGGTGTCCGCGCCCCAGTTGGCTGCCGCCAATGCGGTCGAGTTCGGCATGCCGCTATTGGATGTGTCGGCCTTCGATGCCAACCACAATGCGATCAGGCTGGTCAGCGAAGAGTTGCTGCTCAAGTACCAGGTGCTGCCGCTGTTCAAGCGCGGCAACCGGCTGTTCGTCGGGGTCAGCCAGCCGACCCTGACGCGGGCACTGGACGACATCAAGTTCCATACCAATCTGCTGGTGGAACCGATCCTGGTCGATGCGGATCAGATCCGGCGCACCCTGGAGCAATGGCAGGCCACCCATGATTCGCTGCGCTCCACGCTGGGCGACGACGGCGACGGCGTGGACAATCTGGAAGTTGCCTCAGGCGACGAGGACGCCAGCGCCGGTGCGGATGCCGGTATCGATGCCAGTGGCGACGACACGCCGGTGGTCAAGTTCATCAACAAGGTGCTGGTGGATGCGATTCGCAAGGGCGCATCGGATATCCATTTCGAGCCCTACGAGGACGATTACCGGGTGCGCTTCCGCATCGATGGCCTGCTCAAGCAGGTGGCCAAAGCCCCGGTCCGGCTCAGCCAGCGGATCGCCGCGCGCCTGAAGGTGATGTCGCAACTGGATATCGCCGAAAAGCGCGTACCGCAGGATGGGCGCATCAAGCTCAATCTGTCCAAGGCCAGGCAGATCGATTTCCGCGTCAGCACGCTGCCGACGCTGTTCGGCGAGAAGGTCGTGCTGCGTATTCTGGATGGCAGTGCCGCCCGGCTGGGCATCGACAAGCTGGGTTACGAGCCGGACCAGCAGAAGCGGTTCCTGGACGCGATCCACAAGCCCTACGGCATGGTGCTGGTGACCGGCCCGACGGGGTCCGGCAAGACGGTGTCGCTATACACCGCACTGGGTATTCTCAACGACGAGACCCGCAACATCTCCACCGCCGAGGATCCGGTGGAAATCCGCTTGCCCGGGATCAACCAGGTGCAGCAGAACAACAAGCGCGGCATGACCTTCGCCGCCGCGTTGCGCTCGTTCCTGCGCCAGGATCCGGACATCATCATGGTCGGCGAAATCCGCGATCTGGAAACCGCCGAGATCGCGATCAAGGCCGCGCAAACCGGGCACATGGTGCTGTCCACGCTGCACACCAACGACGCGCCGCAAGCGGTGGCGCGGTTGATGAACATGGGCATCGCGCCGTACAACATCACTTCGTCGGTGACGTTGGTGGTGGCGCAGCGCTTGGCGCGGCGGCTGTGCGGGCACTGCAAGCGGCCGGTCAAGCTGCCGGAGAACGCATTGCTGGCGGAGGGCTTCAGCGCCGAGCGCCTGGCCCAGGGCATCGAATTGTATGAAGCGGTGGGATGCGACGACTGCACCGAGGGCTACAAGGGCCGTACCGGTATCTACCAGGTGATGCCGATGACCGACGAGATTGGCGCAATCGTGCTGGCCGGCGGCAATGTGATGCAGATCACTGCGGCGGCGCAGGCGATCGGCGTGAGCGATCTGCGCCAGTCGGCATTGCTCAAGGCCGCCAAGGGCATCACCAGCCTGGCCGAGATCAATCGGGTCACGAAGGACTGACTCGAAAACTTGGAGTGGGACTGCAAGAGCCTATCTGCGTTGGCGGATCCCCAATGGCGCCGTCTACTCCATTCCCAGTTTCTTGAGCTTGTAGCGCAGTGCGCGGAAGGTGATGCCCAGCTTGGCCGCGGTACGGGTCTTGTTCCAGCGGTTTTCTTCCAGGGCCTTCTGGATCGCGGCGCGCTCCATCTGCTCGATATAGGACGGCAGCGCCGACGAAGCCGGGTCGATATCCACCACCGCTTCATGGGTGCCCGGTGCTTCGGCCGGGACATCGCCAGCGGCGGGTGGACGCCTGCCGCCATGATCGGGCAAGCGCAGGTCCTCGACGCCGATGTGGTCGTCTTCGGCCAGCGCCAGTGCCCGTTCGAGGATGTTTTCCAGTTCGCGCACATTGCCGGGGAAGCCATAGCGTGCCAAGGCCTCCAGCGCCGCTGGCGACAGCAGCGGAATCGGCCGCTGGTGGCCGGGGGCCAGTCGCGCCAGGATCGCCGCGGTCAGCTGCGGCAGGTCGCCATTGCGTTCGCGCAACGGCGGCACGCGTAGTTCGATCACGTTGATGCGGTAGTAGAGGTCGTGGCGGAAGCGGCCGTCGTCCACCAGCTCGCTCAGGTCCTTGTGCGTGGCCGACAGCACGCGGATGTCCACGGGCACCTCGTTGGCGGCGCCGACCGGGCGGACTTTCTTTTCCTGGATGGCGCGCAGCAGTTTGACCTGCATCTGCAGTGGCAGCTCGGCGATCTCGTCCAGGAACAGCGTGCCGCCATGGGCGACCTGGAACAGGCCCGGCTTATCGGCATGCGCGCCACTGAAACTGCCGCGCTTGTGCCCGAAAAACTCGCTTTCCATCAGTTCGGCCGGAATTGCGCCGCAATTGACCGGCACGAACGGGCCGTTGCTGCGTGCGCCCAGTTCGTGGATGGTGCGTGCGACCAGCTCCTTGCCGACGCCGGACTCGCCCAGGATGTAGACCGGTGCCTGGCTGCGCGCGACCTTGCCGATGGTGGTACGCAGGGTTTCCATCGCTGGCGAATCACCGAGCAGGCGGCTGGCGCGCTCCGCCGAGGGCGGTGGCGGGGCCGGGCGCTCACTGTTGTTGAGCTCCAGTGCATGCTTGACCAAGCCGCGCAATACGTTGATGTCCACCGGCTTGCCGACGAAGTCGAACGCGCCGGCTTTCAGCGCTTCCACTGCCAGGTCCATGCTGCCGAAGGCGGTGATCATCGCCACCGGGGTCTTCGGATAATGGCGGGCAATCTCGGTGACCAGCTCGATACCGTTGCCGTCGGGCAGGCGCATATCGGTGATGCACAGATCGTAGGTATTGCTGGCCAGCAACTCGCGGGCCTCGGCCAGGTTCGCGGCGGTGCTGATGCGCAGGCCCATGCGGCCGAGCGTCAATACAAGCAGCTCGCGGATGTCACGTTCGTCGTCGACGACCAGTGCGCTTCGGGTCTCGTTCATGAATGCGAAGATAGCCCAGTGCGGCGATGACCTTCAAATTGCATGTGGATTTCTTCGAGCTGGATCACGCTGGAAGCAAACTATGCGGGCCAGGCAGGATGACCCGGAAACACGCGCCGCCGTGCGCGCTGGAGACGTATTCCAGGCGCGCCTGGTTGGCGCCGCACAGTTCCCGGGCGATATACAGGCCCAGGCCGGTGCCATGCTCGGAGGTGGTGAAGAACGGACGAAACAGTTGCGCGACCACGGCTTCGGGGATGCCGGGTCCGTGATCCATCACATCAACCACGGCGTTTCGGCCCTGGACCGCCACCCGTAGCTGCACGCGTGCGGGTTCTTCCTGGATGCGGCCGTATTTGAGGGCGTTGTGCACCAGCGCGGTCAGCAGCTGGTGCAGGTGTTTGGGGTCGACCAATGCCGGCGCAGGCGAATGCCCGGTCAGGGCCTCCAGGCTGTCGGTTTCGATCGACAGCGTGCTGCGGTACTCGCCGACGAAGTTGCGCACGAACTCGGCCAGGTCCAGGTTCTCGGGGTTGGCGCGCTCGCGCCGCGCCAGCCCCAGCACGCTCTCCACGATGCCGTTGGTGCGCTGGCACTGCTGCTGGATGATCTGTAGCAGGCGGCGGTCGCCCTCGCTGATATCGGTGGATTCCTCGAGCAACTGCGAGGCATAGCTGATGGCGGTCAGCGGGTTGCGGATTTCGTGGGCCAGACTGGCGGAAAATCGCCCCATCGCCGACAACGTCAGCGATTCGGCGCGGCGCGACACCACCGTCGCATCGTCCAGGAATACCAGCGCCAGGTCGCTGTCGGCCAGCAGCCGGGCGAAGCGGGGCAGGACTTCGGGGTGCTCCGGCAACAATTGCAGCGGGGTTTCCACGGGAGGATGGCCGTTGCGCCAGTACTGCAGCCGGCGCGACAGCTCCGGTGCGGCGTCGGCGAGGTCGAGTTGGCCGCTGGCGAGCTGGCCGGCGCCGGCGCCGATCAGGGCAGAAGCCGCCTCATTGGCCATGCTCACGCGATTGGCACCGTCCACCACGATCACGCCCGTGCGCATGCGCCGGATGATCAGCTCGTTGATCTCGACCAGATTCGCGACTGCAGCGCCACGGCGCTCGGCCAGCGCCTGGTTGCTGCGCGCGCGCAGGCCGATCTGATGGCAGATATAGGCGGTTGCGACATAGCTGGTGGCAAACATCGCCAGCTCGGCCAGGCTGCGTATGGCAACGTCGCCGGTCAATTGTGTCCACAGGTATTCCAGCACGATGGCGATGCTGGCGACCGCGGCGAGAGCCATGCCGTAGCGCAGCCGCAGCAGCATGGCGGCGGCTGCGACGTTGAACAGCAGCATCATCGCGATGCCGGCGCTGGCGTCGGGCAGCGCATGCGCTGCCAGGGTGGCGGCGACGATGTCGATGCTGACGCTGAACAGCACGATCGGGGTCAGCCAACGTTCCTTGCGGCCCCAGATCAACAACGCCACGGCCAGGGTGGCATAGGCGATTGCCACGTTGGCGGCAAGTCGGGGGTGGCGGGGAGCGCCGATCAGCTCGGTCAACGGGCTGAACACCAGCGCGGCGATCAACCCGGCGCCCAGCAGCCTGTACAGCGCAAAGAAATACAGCTCGCGCTGCGGAATCGATTCGATCCGGTCGATGAACGAGGTGCGGGAAGGCACGCCGGAATCCCCTTCAGGCTGTGGTGGGTGCCGAGTATAGGTGGAGGCGTACGGCGGCGGCCTTCGGCGATTCCTCGCAGCGTTCGATGGTGACTGGTTTAGGTCATCCGGGCGGGCTGGAAAGGAAGTTTTGCGCCGCCGGGCGCGGTCGGCGACAATGGGCGGCCCGCTCGCGCCGCATAGGGCTCCGCCTCGGGCGGTATTCTTCCGCGCAGCGGTCGTTCCCTTTTCCCACGGTGACGCATGAATTTTCACGAATACCAGGCGAAACAACTGTTTGCCGACTACGGCATCCCCGTTCCAGCCGGACGCGTCGCGTCCACGGCCGACGAAGCGGTCGAGGTGGCCAAGTCCCTGGGCGATGGCCCCTGGATGGTCAAAGCACAGATCCACGCGGGCGGTCGCGGCAAGGCCGGCGGCGTGAAGTTTTGCAAGAGTACCGACGACGTGAAGGCCGCTGCGGCCGCCATGCTCGGCACCAAGATGGCGACCTACCAGTCGGCAGGCGTCGCGCTGCCGGTCAATCTGGTGCTGATCACCGAAGCGGGCGACATCGCCAAGGAACTGTACCTGTCGGTGCTGGTGGACCGTGGTACCCAGTCGATCACCTACATCGCCTCTTCGGAAGGCGGCGTGGACATCGAGCAGGTGGCGGCCGAGACCCCGGAGAAGATCCAGACGCTCAACGTCAGCTTCGTCGAAGGCCTGCAGTCCTACCAGGGCCGCGAAGTCGGCTTCAAACTCGGCCTGACCGCCAAGCAGTCCAACCAGCTGGCCAAGATCATGAGCGGCCTGTATGAGCTGTTCAACGCCAAGGACCTGTCCCTGGTCGAGTTGAACCCGCTGGCGATCCTGGAATCGGGCGACCTGTATGCGCTTGACGGCAAGGTCAACTCCGACGACAACGCCACCTTCCGTCACAAGGACCTGGCCGCCATGCGCGACACGTCCCAGGAAGACGAGGCCGAAGTGCGTGCCAGCGAGTACGACCTGAACTACGTGACCATGGACGGCAACATCGGCTGCATGGTCAACGGCGCCGGTCTGGCCATGGCCACGATGGACGTGATCGCACTCAACGGCGGTTCCCCGGCCAACTTCCTCGACGTCGGCGGCGGCGCGACCAAGGAGCGCGTGACCGAGGCATTCAAGCTGATCCTGTCCAGCGACAAGGTCAAGGCGATCTTCGTCAACATCTTCGGCGGCATCGTTCGCTGCGACATGATCGCCGAGGGCATCATCGCCGCGGTCAAGGAAGTGGACGTCAAGGTTCCCGTGGTGGTGCGTCTGGAAGGCACGAATGTCGAGGCGGGCAAGAAGCTGCTGGCCGAATCCGGCCTGGCCATCACCCCGGCCGACGACATCAACGACGGCGCCAAGAAGGCCGTTGCTGCGGTCGCTGCCTGAACCCCCACGAGACTAGGAAGAATTCATGTCTGTTCTGATCAACAAGAATACGAAGGTCATCGTCCAGGGCTTTACCGGCCAGCAGGGCACCTTCCATGCCACCCAGATGGTGGAATACGGCACCCAGGTCGTCGGCGGCGTGACCCCCGGCAAGGGTGGCACCACCCACATCGAACTGCCGGTGTTCAACACCGTGCGTGAAGCGGTCGAGTCTACCGGCGCCGACGCGTCGGTGATCTACGTGCCACCGCCGTTCGCGGCCGATGCGATCCTGGAAGCGGCTGCGGCCGGCATCAAGGTCATCGTCTGTATCACCGAGGGCATCCCGGTGCTGGACATGCTGCGCGTCAAGAACGTGCTCAAGTCGCATCCGGACGTGGTCCTGGTCGGGCCGAACTGCCCCGGCGTGATCACCCCGGGCGAATGCAAGATCGGCATCATGCCGGGTCACATCCACCAGCCGGGCAAGATCGGCATCGTCTCGCGCTCGGGCACGCTGACCTATGAAGCGGTCAAGCAGACCACCGCCGCCGGCCTGGGCCAGTCCACCGTCATCGGTATCGGTGGCGACCCGATCAATGGCCTGAACTTCGTTGACTGCCTGAAGCTGTTCAACGAAGACCCGCAGACCGAAGGCATCATCATGGTGGGCGAGATCGGCGGCGACGCCGAG
>JAATFS010000176.1 GCA_015655035.1 Lysobacterales bacterium
CGCCTGCCGGTGGCGTGGCTGGCGGCAACGTCGCGGCAGCCGCACTGCGATGCCGCAGTGGAACTGTCGTTGTCGAACATGGTCGCGCAGGCGCGGTCGCTCAAACGCAGCGCCAGCGGTGAATGGTTGCCCGGGCTGCGTGCCGCAGCGCGATCGCTGGGGGCACAGAACGGCGTCAGCCTGCCGCCGCCGCCGGCCGATCTGGCGGGCTTGCCGATCGTCGAAGTGCCCACCGCGGCGGACGTGCAGGGCGACACATTCGCGATCTTCGTATCTGGAGACGGCGGTTGGGCGGGCCTGGACAAGCAGGTCGCCGGTGCGCTGGCGCAGGCGGGTATCCCGGTGGTCGGGGTGGATTCGCTGCGCTATTTCTGGGAAGAGCGCACGCCGGCTGGCTTCGCTGCCGACCTGCAGCGCATCGTGCGCGTCTACGCGCAGCGCTGGAAGCGCACCCGCGTCGTGTTGATCGGCTTCTCGCAAGGCGCGGACGTGTTGCCGGCGGCGATCAATCGCCTGCCCGAGGCAACGCGCGCCGCTCTGCGCATGACCGCGCTGCTGTCGTTGGGCAAGTCCGCTGACTACGAATTCCACGTCAGCAACTGGATATCCAGCGACGACGACGGCCTGCCGATCGCGCCGGAAGTCGCCAGGCTGCCGGTGCCGAGTACGGTGTGCATCTACGGCGAGGACGACGACGATGCGCTGTGCCCGGCGCTGCCGAAACAGAACCGTCGCGTGAGCCTGCCTGGCGATCACCATTTCGAGGGGGATTACGCGACGCTGGCCAACACCCTCCTGCAACAACTGCGCGATAGCCCATGAGCGAAGGCCTGCCACTGATCGAGCTATCGGCGCTGGCCCCCGGCGCGCCGGGGCGTGAGCGCGCGCTCGAAACGCTGCGCGACGCGGCGCGCCGGTTGGGCTTCTTCAGGATCGGCGGCCACGGCGTGCCGGCGTTGCTGGATGCGGCGCTGCTGGCACAGGCGCGTGAGTTGTTCGCGCTGCCACAGGCGGACAAACGCGCGATCGCGATGATCGGTTCACCGCATTTCCGTGGCTACACCGGCCCCGGCGCGGAGCTGACCCGCGGCCGCGTGGATTGGCGCGAGCAGATCGATCTCGGGCGCGAAGAGCTTGCGCAGCCGCCGCGTGCGGGGCGGCCGGTCGCGGCCCGGCTACATGGGCCGAATCAATGGCCGCATGCTTTACCGCAATTTCGCCCGGTCGTGCTGGAATGGCAGCGCGCCATCGAAGGCGTTCTGCTGCAGGTATTGCAGGCCTGTGCCGAGGCGCTGGGCCAGCCGCGCGATGTGTTCCGGCCGCTGTACCGCGACGCGCCCTGGCTGACGATGAAGTTGATCCGCTACCCCGGCCGTGCCGAGGGCGAGGGCGACCAGGGCGTGGGTGCACACAAGGACGGCGAACTGCTTTCGCTGATCTTGCAGGACGGCATTGGCGGCTTGCAGGTGGCTCGCGACGACGGCAGCTGGATCGAGGCGATACCGACCGCCGGCAGCTACGTGGTGAACATTGGCGAACAGCTCGAACTGGCGTCGGATGGCTACCTCAAGGCGGCCGTGCACCGGGTGAGCAGCCCGCCGGCCGGACGCGAGCGGTTGTCGGCCGCGTTCTTCCTCGGCGCACGCCTGGACGCCACCATCCCGGCGTTGCAGTTGCCGCCGGCACTGGCGCGCGAGGCGAGCGGCTATACCCGCGATCCTGACAATCCGCTGCTGCACGACGTGGGCGCCAACACCTTGAAAGGGCGGCTGCGCTCGCATCCGGACGTGGCCGCGCGCCACCACGCCGATCTGCTGTCGCCAGCGCCTTAATCGCGCCGTCCCGGGTCCAGCGAAATCAACCGGGTCACATCCAGCAGCGCCGCCGGCAGATGCATGCCGCCCGGCGCGGCCAGGTAGCGCGGACGCCAGTTCGGCGAGAACTTGGACTTGAATCGGCGCAGGCCGCTGAAGCCGTAGAAGCGTTCGCCATGGCGCGCCACCAAGTTGGCGAAGCGGTTCCAGCGCCCGGCCAGGCGATGCTGCGCCAGCCCTGACAACGGGGCCATGCCCAGCGAAAACCGGCTATAGCCCTGGCTGCTGCCCCATAGGAACAGTTCGATGAACAGGAAATCCATCGCGCCCTTCGGGGCGTCGTTGCTGTGTCGCATCAGGTCCACCGACAGTTCGCCGCCGCTCGGCGCGCCCCACAGGTTGGCGAAGGCCACGATCTCGCCTTCGGTCTCCACCACGGCCATCGGAAAGCGGCACAGATACTCCGGATCGAAGCTGCCCAGCGAGAAGCCTTTTTCCTCGCCGGCCTTGTCGTCCAGCCACTGCCGCGAAACATGCTCCAGCCGTGGCAGCAACGGAGCGATTTCATCCGGCGCCACTACCCGGAAGCCAAGGCCGCTGCGCTTGCCGCGATTCCAGGCCTGGCGCAACTCGGCGCGTTCACGCCCTTCGAGGGTGAAGCCGGTGAGCGGCACGATCGCTTCCTCGCCCAGCTTGACCAGGCTCAGACCCAGGTCCAGATAGGTCTGCCAGTGCTGGTCGCCAACCTGATAGAACACCGGGCGCAGGCCCATGCGGTCGGCTTCCTCGCGGAAACGCCAGATCAGCGCACGCGCCACCTCAGGCGGTCCGACAGGATCGCCCATCGAGATCAGCGAGCTGCCGTAACGCTGCATCATCACGAAACCCAGGCCCTGGTCGTCGCGCAGCAGGGCCTTGTCGCCGGTCATCACCAGGCATGCCTGGGTATCGGTGACCGAGGCCAGCAATGGTGCGAGGCGTTCCAGTTCGGTGGCGTTGGCCGGGGGCAGCGGCCGTCGCGCGCCGCGCAGCAGCCGCGCCAGCCCGAACACCAGCACCACGACGCAGGCGATCAGCACCGCGCGCAATGCACGCGGCGCATTGGCCGAGGTGGCGAACTGCCACCATAGGTCGCTGCTGTACTCGACATGGCTGTAGACGAAGAACAGCAGCCAGAACGTGGCCACCAGCACCAGCCCCAGATTGGTCAGCCAGGACCACGACCAGGCCTCGTCGAGCAGTGCGCTCTGGCGATAGAACTCGCGCCGCGCGGCCCATAGCGCCAGCGCGGTCAGCAGCGACCACAGCGCCACCGAGTAGTGGCTGCCGCGCAGCAACGCCAGCGGCGGCAGCACCACGCAGATGCCCAGCGCCAACAGCCAGGCCGAATGGCTGCGGCGTTGCAGGCCCTGGCCGATCAGTAGCAGCACTACGCCGCCCAGGCTGACCAGCAGATGCGAGGTTTCGATCAACGGCAGCGGTGCCACGGTCTGGCGCGCCGTCGGCGTAGGCAAGGTGCCGTCGATCACCAGTGCCGCACCAATGGCGAAGACCGCCAGTGCGATGACCAGGGGGAGCCAGGGGCGCAGCGTCTTCCACGCAGTGCGAGCGGTCTCGGCGCTGGCCAGCATCGGCCGGCGCAGGCTGGACGTGGCGGCCATTGCAGTCGAGATCAACAGCGGTACCAGGTAGTAGGTCACGCGGTAGGCCAGCGCGGCGGCCAGCAACGCGGCGGGCGCCACCTGCGGTAGCAGCTTGAGCAGGCTCCATTCGAACACGCCCAGTCCGGCCGGCACGGTGGAGACCAGTCCAGCCAGTACCGCCACCAACCACAGGCCGATGAAGCCCAAATAGCCGGTGCCCGATTGCATGGGCAGCAGCACGTAGAACGCGGCGCTGGCGAGTCCCAGTTCGACCAGGCTCAACGCGCTGACGCCAAGCACCGTCCAGCGGTCGGGCAGCCACAGTCGGTAGCGGCCACGCCCGAACTCGCGGCCATGGCGGCCTACCAGCGCCAGCATCGCCAAGTAGCCAAGCAATAACGCGGCTCCGGCGATACGGATGCCGCTGGCGCTCACCGGCAGCACCCGTGCGGCGGCCGCAGGCTCGAGCATCAGCGCCACGCCCAGCAATATCCAGGCACCAAACACGAAGCCCAGCGTGCTCATCAATACGACCTGGCCGATCTCGGCCAGGCTCAGGCCAGCGCTGCCATAGCCACGCAGCCTGACCGCGCCGCCGGTGAGCGCGGCAAACCCCAGCGTCTGTCCGACCGTATGCGCCAGGAACGCGGTGACGCTCACGCGCGCCAGATGCAGGCGTTTGCCTGTGCGCTTCAAGCCGATCCAGTCGAAACCGATCAGGCAGGTGTAGCTGCAAAGACCCAGCAGCACGGTCAGCGCGATCTGCCCCGCACTGAAAGCATGAAACGCCTGGCGTATCTGTCTATACCCGTGTTCGCTGAACTCGGCGGACAGCGCGCGCAGCGCCACCGCCAGGATCACCAGGCTGACGACCAGCGGGAGCGCGCGACGCCAGCCGTGGCGCGGGCTGGTCTGTGCGGGAACGGAGTCGGTCATGGCAACAGCGGTCTCAGCTGAGAGGGGGGAGAGGATAGACCCGCAGCGGGGTAGCAATGCTTGCAGACGACGCGGTTGTTCCAGGAATGCATGCAGGGTGATCGAGACGGCGGCAGTGGAAGGTGAGCGCTGGGGCAATCCCTGCGTCGTCGTGACGATGGTTGTCGGGCCGCGCCAACGGCGCGCATCATAGGCCAAAGTCATCGGCACTCGATCGTCCGGTCGGGTGGCGGTTGGCATTGAGCAGGCTCTGGAGCGCCGATGCAGGACCCTTCATCGACATCGCCCGCGCTGCGGCCATGGGTAGCCTACGCCGGCGGTATTGGCGCGGCGGTCTGCTGGCTGTTCCTGTCGCTGGTAGTGGCACTGCAATTTGCGCGCAGCGATCTGGGATGGGTGCACTCGCAACTCAGTCTTTACCTGCATGGCCCGTACGGGCTGCTGTTGCGTACCGGCTATTGCGTACTGGCGATGGCGATGGCGCTGCTGGCGTTCGCCCTGCATTGCCGTCTGCGGCCCGAGGCGCGCAGCGGCACCGTGCTGGGACTGTTCTGGGTGGCGGCGCTCAGCCTGAGCACGGTGGCGATAGGCGACAGCTGGTTGCCCGAACAGGCACCGACGCTGGCGCCGATGGTGCATCTGCTGTCGGCGCAAAGTGCGTTTCTCTGCGTGATTGCGGCGGTCCTGCTGCAATCGTGGTATTTCCGTCGTGATCGCGCCTGGCGAGGCCTGCATCGGCCTGCGTTCGGACTGGCGTGGCTCGCGTTCGCGATACTGGCCTGGCATGTAGGCGTGGACAGTGCGCCGCGTGGCTTGAGCCAGAAGCTGGCGATCGTGCTGATCGTGGCCTGGTTGGCGTTGATCGGGCGCAGGTTGTCGCAGGCAAGCGTGACAGGGGCTGCGCATGAGCCCGGATCGCGGGACAATGCCGGGGATAACCCAACCTAAGGAAGCCTGCAATGCTCCAGCGATTCGAGACCGGCCCACGCATGTCGGAAATGACTGTCCACCATGGCGTGTGCTACCTGGCGGGTCAGGTTGCCGACGACACCAGCGCGGACATCAAGGGCCAGACCCAGCAGGTGCTGGCGTCCATCGACAAGCTGCTGGCGCTGGCGGCCAGCGACAAGACCAAGATCCTGCGCGCGGAGATCTTCCTGGCCGACATCAGCGAGTTTGCAGGCATGAATGCGGCCTGGGACGAATGGGTGCCGCATGGCTTTACCCCGGCGCGCGCGACGTTGCAGGCCAGGTTGGCCAATCCGGAATGGAAGGTCGAGATCGTCATCACCGCCGCAACCGCCTGATCCAGGCTCGCCGCGATGACGCGGCGAAGCGGTGACCCACTGCGCCCGGCGAGGTCAGGCCGGGCGCAACTCGATGCAGTCCACCGGGCAGGCGGGCACGCACAGCTCGCAGCCGGTGCACAGCGGCGCTATCACGGTATGCATGTGCTTGGCGCCGCCGATGATGGCATCGACGGGGCAGGCCTGGATGCACTTGGTACAGCCGATGCAATCGGCTTCGACTATCCAGGCCAGCGTCGGCGCCTTGTGCGTGCCGCGCGCCCGGTCGTAGGCCACGGCCGGGATCTCCAGCACATGCGCCAGCGCGCGCGCGCCGGCATCGCCGCCGGGCGGACAATGGTCCACCCCGGCTTCGCCACGCGCCATCGCCTCGGCGTACGGGCGGCAGCCATCGAACCCGCACTGGCCGCATTGGGTCTGCGGCAGGATGCGGTCCAGGCGTTCGATCAGGGCGGGCGGGGCGGGCAACATGCGTGGCGAAGGGCTGCGCGGGTAAGGGCGGGAGTAAAGCGGCGCAGCACCGAGTGGGATCGGCGCTGCCAGGAGGCGGGTGCATTATCGCCGCCCGCGCACGGCCTGTCTCAGGCGACGCGCTGACCGCGATACCAGCGTTCGTGCGCCAGTGCCAGCATCGGACGATCCTCGTGGCTGTCGCCGTAGGCGTGGATGCGCTGGTAGCGTGCCAGATCGAAGCGCGCGCGGATATGGCGCGCCTTGTCCGGGCCACAGTCGGTGTCGGCGTAACGGCCGGTCAATCGACCAGCGTGCTGCTCCAGCCGGTTGCAGATCAGCGCCAGCCCATGCTGTGCGCACCAGGGTTGCAGATAGGCATCGATCGATGCAGATACCAATACCACCTCATGCCCTTGCGCCTGGTGCCAGTCGATCCGCTGCATCATTTCCGGCCGCAGCAGCCCGGGCACGACCTCGCGCGCATAGCGATCACCGAATTCGGTGATCTCGCCCGCATCCCGGCCGGCGAACGCCAGCTTGGTCGCGCGCGCG
>JAATFS010000050.1 GCA_015655035.1 Lysobacterales bacterium
AGATCATCATGACCCGCGCCACGGTCAGCGTCGGCGAGGACATCGGCTTCCTGCCCGGTACCGAGGAAGAAAAGATGACACCGTGGATGGGCGCACTGACCGACAACCTGGAAGTGCTCACGCACAACCAGGAAGGCGGAGCCTGGGGGCGCGCGGCGACCAACGACCTGCTGGCCAGCCGCATCAAGATCCGCTCGATGAACTTCATGCGCGGCCGCACCTTCCTGTCCCGCTACCTCATCCTGGACGAGGCCCAGAACCTGACGCCGAAGCAGATGAAGACCTTGATCACCCGCGCCGGCCCCGGCACCAAGATCGTCTGCCTGGGCAATGTCGAACAGATCGACACGCCCTACCTCACCGAGACTACGTCCGGCCTGACGTACGCGGTGGACCGTTTCAAGGCCTGGCCGCACAGCGCCCACATCACCTTGCGTCGCGGCGAGCGCTCGCGCCTGGCCGACTACGCTTCGGAGGTATTGTGAAACATCGCGTCGCCATCGCGTCGATCGCCGTGCTGCTAGCGGGCTGCGCCAGCCAGCCCAAGGGCCCCCCCACCATTCCCACCAGCATCAAGAGCGGGCAGTCCTGGGTCATCACCCGGCAAGCGTTGGCCGCTGAAGTGCTCGACACCTGCTCGCGCGACAGTCCTGCCCGCCATCCCGGCGAGGTGACCGGCTACTGGGCTCCCAGCCGGCAACAAGTCGAGCAGCTCGAAGCACAGCAGACCCGATTGCAGCCCACTATCGCCACGCCTGGCGATTTCGACCGCCAGTACGTCGGCATAGAGTCGCAGGGGCGCAAGCTCATCTACATCAACGCCTTCCAGTTGCCGGACGACACCGACATCGATCCCGGCAAGACGGCGGTCAAGGCCTGCGATGGCGGAGCCGGATTCTGGGGGGCGCTCTACGACCCTCAAACCGGCGAGTTTTCAGACGTGCGCCTCAACGGTACGCCGTAGGCCGGGCGCGTTGCCGCGAGATGGAGGCCGACCACACGCCGTACGGCCGGCCTCCATTCCTCGCCATGCTCTCCACGTCTTGCTGGCCCCGCCAGCATTGATGGTTGCGCTGGCAGTACGGCCGGCGCACGCCGATGACGCCGCCAACACCTCGGCGCGCCCCTTCCCCAGGGGCTATCATTCGTACAGGCCATCCGACGATTCGAAAGCAATGGGTATCCAACTGCCGCGCTGGGTCTGGTTAGGTGCAGTTTCACTGTCCTGCGTCGCCGGCATGATCAACGTCGTTGGCTACCTGGGTTTCGAACACCAAGCGGTGAGTCACCTTACCGGCACCACCAGCCTGCTCGGCATCGCCCTGGTCGAGAACGATCGCCCATCGATCCTTCACCTGTGGGGGGTACTGATCGCCTTCAGCCTCGGCGCGATGATCAGCGGCCTGATCATCCAGGATGCCGCACTCCAGCTCGGGCGCCGCTACGGCGTGGTGCTCGCGCTGGAATCGCTGCTGCTGTTCGCCTCGGTGCCACTCTTCAAACAACAGCAGATCTGGGGCGCCCTGACCGCGGCCATGGCGTGTGGACTACAGAACGCGATGGCCACCACCTTCAGCGGCACCGCAGTGCGTACCACCCATCTCAGCGGCATGTTCACCGACCTGGGCATCGGCCTGGGACATCTGCTGCGCGGCCTGCCGCTACAGATCCGGCGCCTGACCCTGAGCGGGATGATCATCAGCGGCTTCCTTGGCGGCGGCATCGGCGGTGCCTGGCTGTTCGGGCGCCTCCACTACGACGCACTGCTGGTACCTGCGGTGCTTACCGGCCTGATCGGGATCGGCTACGTGGGCTACCGCCAGTGGTCGATGGCGACCTCCCATGGCCCAAGATCCTCGCTGAAATAAGCGAGTATCGCGGTGTCGCCTACAGGCACAGACCAGACATGATCCAGCCCGACAGGATTTCCGCCCTGACCATCGCCGGCTCCGATTCGGGCGGCGGCGCAGGCATCCAGGCTGACCTCAAGACCTTCGCCGCGCACCGCGTGCACGGCCTGTCCGTGATCGCCGCTCTGACCGCGCAGCACACCCGAGGCGTCTCCGCCGTAAATGTTCCGCCACTGGAATTCCTGGACGCGCAGATCGCAGCCTGCTTCGAGGATTTCGACATCCAGGGCGTGAAATTGGGCATGCTCGCCAACGCTGCGGTCATCCACCGCGTCGCCGACGCATTGGAGCGCCACCAGCCGCCGTACATCGTGCTCGACCCTGTGATGATCGCCACCAGCGGCGCACGCCTGCTGGAAGACGCGGCGCTGGACGCCC
>JAATFS010000353.1 GCA_015655035.1 Lysobacterales bacterium
CAGGGCATCGACCTGCGCAAGGATCCGCTGGCGCTGCAGCGCCTGAAGGATGCCGCCGAGCGCGCGAAGATCGAGCTGTCGACCTCGCAGCAGACCGAAGTCAACCTGCCGTACGTGACGGCCGATGCTTCCGGTCCCAAGCACCTGAACATCAAGCTGACCCGCGCCAAGCTGGAAGCGCTGGTCGAGGATCTGGTCAAGAAGTCGATCGAGCCGTGCCGTACCGCGCTGAACGATGCCGGCCTGCGCGCCAGCGACGTCAACGAAGTGATCCTGGTCGGCGGCCAGACCCGCATGCCGAAGGTGCAGCAGGCGGTGGCCGATTTCTTCGGCAAGGAACCGCGCAAGGACGTCAACCCGGACGAGGCCGTGGCCTTGGGCGCGGCGATCCAGGGCGGCGTGCTGGCCGGCGACGTCAAGGACGTGCTGCTGCTGGACGTGACCCCGCTGTCGCTGGGCATCGAGACCATGGGCGGCGTGTTCACCAAGATCATCGAGAAGAACACCACGATCCCGACCAAGGCCTCGCAGACCTTCTCCACCGCCGAGGACAACCAGTCCGCCGTGACCGTGCATGTATTGCAGGGTGAGCGCGAACAGGCCCGCTTCAACAAGTCGCTGGCCAAGTTCGATCTGTCCGGCATCGAGCCGGCTCCGCGCGGCCTGCCGCAGGTCGAGGTGTCCTTCGACATCGATGCCAACGGCATCCTGCACGTGTCGGCCAAGGACAAGAAGACCAACAAGGAACAGAAGGTCGAGATCAAGGCCGGTTCAGGCCTGTCCGACGACGAGATCGCACGGATGGTCGCCGACGCTGAAGCCAACCGAGAAGAGGACAAGAAGTTCCACGAGCTGGTGCAGACCCGCAACCAGGCCGACGGCCTGATCCATGCGACCCGCACCGCGATCACCGAACACGGCAGCAAGGTGGGCGGCGATGTGATCGGCAAGGTCGAGGCTGCGCTGGCCGACCTGGAGACCGCGCTGAAGGGTGACGACAAGGCGCAGATCGAGTCGCGCAGCAAGGCGCTCGAGGAAGCCGGCCAGTCGCTCTATGCGGCAGCGGCGGCAGCCGAACAGGGCGCAGGCGCGGGCGCCGATCCGGGTGCGCAGGCAGCTGGCAAGGCCGCCGACGACGTGGTCGATGCCGAGTTCACCGAAGTCAAGGACGACAAGAAGTAAGCCGTGATTCGGGAGTCGGGAAGGGAGCGCCGGGCGCCGATGCGCGCCCGGCGCTTCCCGCCCGATATCCTCTGCGCATCGCGTCGCGGGAGCGGATCAGCGCAGGCTGTCCGCTTTTGCGTTTAACGAACCAAGAATCACGAATCCCGAATTCCGCTTATGAGCAAACGCGATTACTACGAAGTCCTGGGCGTGGCCCGTGGCGCCAGCGATGAGGAACTGAAGAAGGCCTATCGGCGCTGCGCGATGAAACATCACCCGGACCGCAATCCGGACGATGCCACGGCCGAGGCCGCGTTCAAGGAGTGCAAGGAGGCCTACGAGGTCCTGTCCGACGGCAATAAGCGCCGGATGTACGACGCGCATGGCCATGCGGCGTTCGAGCACGGCATGGGCGGCGGCGGTGGCGGTGGTCCGGGCGGGCCGGACATGGGCGACATCTTTGGCGACATCTTCGGCAACATCTTCGGAGGTGCCGGCGGCGGCGGTTCGCGTTCCGCGCGACGCGGTGCCGATATCGGCTACGTGCTGGAGCTGGACCTGGAAGAGGCGGTCGCCGGCACCGAACGGCGGGTCGAGATTCCGACCATGGTCGAGTGCGAACCCTGCCACGGCAGCGGCTCGGATGACGGCAAGGTCGAGACCTGCGCCACCTGCCACGGACATGGCCAGGTACGTATCCAGCGTGGCATCTTTGCCATGCAGCAGAGCTGCCCGCATTGTGGTGGACGCGGCAGCATCATCAAGAATCCTTGCGCGGCCTGCCACGGCGCCGGCCGTGTGGAAGAAGAAAAAGTCCTGTCGGTCAAGATTCCGGCCGGTGTCGATACCGGCGATCGCATCCGCCTGTCGGGCGAGGGCGAGGCCGGTCCTGCCGGCACGCCAGCCGGTGACCTGTATGTGGAAGTTCGGGTGCGCGAGCATGCGATCTTCCAGCGCGATGGCGACGACCTGCATTGCGAGGTGCCGATCCGGATCTCGCAGGCCGCGCTCGGCGATACCGTGCGCGTAGCAACGCTTGGTGGCGAGGCGGAGATCCGCATACCCGCCGAGACCCAGACCGGCAAGCTGTTCCGGTTGCGCGGCAAGGGCGTGCGTTCGGTGCGCAGCCGCACCGAGGGCGATCTGTACTGCCGCGTGGTGGTGGAGACGCCGGTCAATCTCACTGTCGATCAGCGCAAGTTGCTGGAGCAATTCGAATCGACCTTTACCGGCGAGGATGCGCGCAAGCACTCGCCCAAGTCGGCGACTTTCATCGATGGCGTCAAGGGCTTCTGGGATCGGATGACGTCGTAACGCAGCCCACGGGGCAGGTTGCGCCGCCTCGATTTTGCTGCACAAAACCGCAGGTCTCGCTCTTGCCTTGCCTATCCCTGCGCCTGTCGGCGCGCCTCCCTTCACGGAAGGGAGGCGTTGCAGAGGCATTGTCGTGCGATGGCGCGGTCCGGCGCCAGGTTCGTCGGGCCGGAAAGATTCAGAAGAAAACAGTGGGTCACGGCTCCTCCTGCGGCCCTAGAATGAATGCATGAACGCCACTACTGAAAGTCACCTCGTCCATGGCCGCCGCCAGCGCCCGGACGGTCCCGCGCCGATCGACATCATCTCGGTGCAGTCGCAGCTCGTTTACGGCCATGCCGGCAACAGCGCCGCAGTGCCGCCATTGCGTGCGCTCGGCCTGCGCGTGGCGGAGATCCCGACCACCTTGCTCAGCAACGCGCCGTTCTACGCCACGCTACGCGGCCGCATCCTGCCGGTGGACTGGTTTGCCGACCTATTGCTGGGCGCCAGCGAGCGCGCCTTGCCGCAACGCGCGCGCATGCTGATCTCCGGCTACTTCGGCAGCCTGGCCAATGGCGAAGCGTTCGCCGACTGGCTGGAGCAGATCCTGCCGCAGTCGCCGCAGTTGCGCTATTGCCTGGATCCGGTGATCGGCGACACCCACACCGGCGCTTACGTCGAGGCCGGATTGGAGCAGGTGTTCGTCGAGCGGTTGTTGCCGCATGCGTGGCTGGTCACGCCGAACGCATTCGAGCTGGGGCGACTCACCGGACTGCCGAGCCTGGCGCAGGATGAGGCGATCACGGCCGCGCGGGTATTGCTCGAGCGCGGGCCGCAATGGGTGCTGGCACATAGCGTGGCCGGCGCCCCGGGCGAACTGGTGACGCTGGCGGTCAGCGGCGATGCGGTGTATCGCTGGTCCTCGCCGCATCTGCCGGTGGACGTGGCTGGTACCGGCGACGTGCTGATGGCGTTGCTGGTGGGATTCCTGCTCAACGGCGAGAGCTTCGAGAGCGCGGTCGGGCGTGCGCTGGCCGGTGTGCACACCGCGCTGGAGGCAACGCTGGCGGCCGGCTACGAGGAATTCGACATCCTGGCCGCAGTGCCGGCGGCGTTGTCCTCGGCCACGCGCTTCCATGTCGAGCGGATCGCATGAAAGCCAATCCCGTTGTCGGCATCGTCGGTAGCGCCGGTGCCTATGGCCGTTGGTTGACGCAGTTCCTGTCGCGCCAGATGGGGCTGGATGTGATCGGGCACGACCCGGTCGCGCCGGAATCGCTGGGCGAGGCGGAACTGCTGGCGCGTGCCGACGTGCTGATCTTCTCTGCGCCGATTCGGCATACGCCCGAGCTGATCCGGCACTACGCTGTGCTGGGCGGTGGACGCGAGCGCGAGCAGCTGTGGCTGGACATCACCTCGATCAAGCAGGCGCCGGTGGCGGCGATGCTGGAATCGTCAGCCGAGGTGGTGGGCCTGCATCCGATGACCGCACCGCCCAAGTCGCCCACGCTCAAGGGCCGCGTAATGGTGGTGTGCGAGGCCCGTGTGCAGCGTTGGCGGCCCTGGGTGCAGCAGCTGTGCACGGCGCTGGAAGCCGAGTGCGTGCACACCACGCCCGAGCACCATGATCGGGTGATGGCGTTGGTGCAGGCGATGGTGCATGCCACTCACCTGGCGCAGGCGGGGGTGTTGCGCGACTACGTGCCGATGCTGGGCGAGTTGCAGGCGCTGATGCCGTATCGCTCGGCCTCGTTTGAGCTGGATACCGCGATCATCGCGCGGATCCTGTCACTGAATCCCTCGATCTACGAGGACATCCAGTTCGGCAATCCGTACGTAGCGGAAATGCTCGATCGCCTGCTCGATCAGCTGCAGACGTTGCGCGAGCTGGTGCGGCGCGGCGACGACGCGGCACGCGCGCAGTTTCGCAGCAGATTCCTGCTCGACAATCGCCGCGCACTGGGCGATACCGCGCTGGCCGATGGCAACTACAGCTACGAGCGCGTGGGCTATCTGCTCGCCGACCTCACCGAAGCGCTGGCGCTGAGCGTCTATCTGCCGGAGGACCGGGCCGGCTCGCTGCGTGCGCTGCTGCATGTATTCGAGCGGCACGGTATCAGCCTGTCGTCGATCCACTCGTCGCGTACGCCGGCAGGCGAGCTGCATTTCCGTATCGGTTTCGATCATGCCAGCGAAGCGGCGGCGCTGGCTGCGGCGGCACGCGAGATCGACAACAGCGGCATCGGTCGGGTACTGGCGCGCTGATCCGCATTCATCCACAGGCGATGTGGATGAAAGGTGGCCAAAGGTGTGGATAACCTGCGTGCGGCCTTGCTGCCCCAGCTATCCGCCCGGGGTGGTCAATAAATGACCAGGCCGATGGACGTACCGCGTCTACACCAAAGACAACTTCAATTCGCCGCCTGCGGTGGAAAAGGTCTGGCCCTGGCGGATCAGGCGTCTGCCATCGGCGAGCTCGTAGCGCGGAGATTCTTCGCCGGTGCGGGCCGGATTCGAGGCATTGTCGCGGAATTCGATGACCACGTAGGTCTCGCCGTCGTCGCTGTGAGCGGGAAATTGCCGGAAGGACATCACACACCTCCTGCGGGTTGCGAAGGGCGCCAGGCCAGAAAGCCGGCGACGCGAGCATGCGCAGGCGAGCGTTAGCAAGACGTCATCAATCGATGAATTGCAGCTTCGCAAGCTCGGCATAGAGGCCGCCTTGGGCGATCAGCTCGGCGTGGGTGCCCTGGGCGACGATGCGTCCATGCTCCATCACCGCGATACGGTCGGCCTTGAGCACGGTGGCCAGACGATGCGCGATCACCAGGGTGGTGCGGCCGGCCATCAAGCGTTCCAGCGCTTGCTGCACCGCGCGCTCGCTTTGCGCGTCCAGTGCGCTGGTGGCCTCATCGAGCAGCAGGATCGGTGCGTCCTTGAGCAGTGCGCGGGCGATCGCGACACGTTGTTGCTGGCCGCCGGACAGGCGTGCACCGCGTTCGCCCAGCTCGCTGGCGTACCCCTGAGGCAACTGTTGAATGAATTCATCGGCTTCGGCCGCGCGCGCGGCCGCTTCCAGTTCGGCATCGCTGGCGTGCAGGCGGCCGTAGCGGATGTTGTCGGCGGCGCTGGCGGCGAACAGGGTCGGTTGCTGCGGCACCAGTGCGATCTGCTCACGCAACGCGCCTGGATCGACCTGGCGGACGTCCACGCCGTCGATCGAGACGTGGCCCGATTGCGGATCGTGGAAACGCAGCAGCATCGACAGCACGGTGCTCTTGCCGGCGCCGGACGGGCCGACCAATGCCACGGTCTCGCCGGGGCGCAGGTGCAGGTCGAAACCGGACAGCGCCGGCAGGTCGGGGCGCTGCGGATAGTGGAAGACGACTTGGTCGAAGCGGATATCCCCGCGCAGCGGCTGCGGCAACGCCTGCGGGTGGGCGGGGGCGACGATGCCGGGCTGTTCGTGCAACAGCTCGGCGATGCGGCCCATGCCGCCAGCGGCGCGTTGCAGCTCGTTCCACACCTCGGCCAGCGAACCCACCGAGCCGCCGCCGATCAAGGCGTACAGCACGAACTGGCCGAGTGTCCCCATCGTCATGTTCCCGGCAATCACATCGTGCGCGCCAGACCACAGCACCAGCACGATGGCACCGAACACCAGCACGATCGACAACGCGGTGACCCAGGCTTGGGTGCGGATGCGTCGCTGCGCGGTCTGGATCGAGACCTCCAGCGCGGCGTCGAAACGCTCGCGTTCATAGCGCTCGCGGGCGTGTGCCTGGACCGTCCGCACTGCGCCCAGCGTCTCGGCGGCCAAGGTGTTGGCGTCGGCGACGCGATCCTGGCTGGCCCGTGCCACCTTGCGCAGCTGGCGCGCGCCGAGCACGATCGGCAGCACCGCCAGCGGGATGCCGAGCAATGCGAATGCGGCCAGGCGCGGGCTGGTGACGAACAGCATCGCCAACGCGCCGACCACGGTAACGCTGCTGCGCAACGCCACCGACATGGTCGAGCCGATCACGCTGCGCAGCAGTTCGCTGTCGGCCGAAAGCCGCGAAACCAGCTCGCCGCTGCGGCTGCGGTCGTGGAATCCGGCATCCAGTCCGATGAGGTGGGCATACAGCTGGCTGCGCAGGTCGGCCACCACCTTCTCGCCGAGTAGCGAAACGAAATAGAAACGCGCCGCCGTGGCCAGCGCCAGCACCACCGCCACCACGAACAGCAGCGCAAAGGCCTGGTTGATCTGTCCATCGCCGGAGAAGCCATGGTCGATCATCCGCTTGACCGCCGCCGGCAGGCTCAACGTTGCGGTCGAGGAAACGGCCAATGCGGCCAACCAGGCCGAAAACAGGCCACGGTGGCGGCGGATGAACGGCCACAAGGTGCGCAGGCTACCTAGTCGGCCCAGCGGAGCGGGGCCGGGAGCGGCCTTGGGGTCATTCATGCGTATCGGTTTCCATGAAGCTCACACGATTCCGGGTGGCGTCGCGTAGCCGGCTTTTCAAGGTAGGAAGCTGATCGGAAGGCAACTGGATGCGTAGCCGCACGCCGTCCGGGTCGAAGTCTTCATGCTGCTTGCTGGCCGAGTGCTGCGCAAGCAGGGTGTGCACCACGCCAATGTCGTCGAATCCGCTATGCAGCTCGAGCAGGGACATCGGCGTAAGCGGCAGTCGCGGCGCAAGCCGCAGGCATTCGGCGGCGGTGCCACCGTAGGCGCGCACCAGGCCGCCGGCTCCAAGCTTGATGCCGCCGAACCAGCGGATCACCACCACTACAATGCGGTCGAAGCCTTGTCCATCGATCGCGGCGAGGATCGGCCGGCCGGCGGTGCCCGCAGGCTCACCGTCATCGCTGGAGCGGTACTCGCTGCCGTGGCGATAGGCCCAGCAGTTGTGGGTGGCATCGGCCACGCTCACCTGGCGTACGAAGTCGATGGCGCTGTCGGCGTTCTCGATCGGTGCGGCATGCGCGGTGAAGCGGCTGTGCTTGATTTCCTGGCTGTGGCTGACGGGGGCAGGGAGAGTGTCTGGCATCGCCGGCCATTCTATGACGGCAATACCCAAGGACAGCGGAATCGGAGGGCGCAGCGCCCGGGAAGGCGCTGCGCCGCATCGCGGCCATCCGGATCCTGGCCGGCCTCAGCGCAGGGCCGAGCGGCGCTTTTCGTCTATCCACTTGGAAGCTTGTGCCGGTTCGTAGGCACGCATCCATTCCAGCATCTGCGACATGTCCGCGCCGTACCACAGGTCGGCGCGCTGGTCCGGATGCAGGAATCGCTCCTCCACCATGCGATCGATCATGCCGATCAACGGCGCATAGAAACCTTCGACATCCAGGAACGCGCAAGGCTTGTTGCCGATGCCGAGCTGGCGCCAGGTCAGCATCTCGAAGATTTCCTCCATCGTGCCGAAGCCGCCGGGCAGGGCGACGAAGGCGTCGGACAGGTCGAACATCCGCGACTTGCGCTCGTGCATGGATCCCACGATCTCCAGCGAGGTCAATCCGCGGTGGGCCACTTCCCAGTCCGCCAACTGCTGCGGGATCACGCCGACGACTTCGCCGCCGGCGGCCAGCACTGCATTGGCGACTGCGCCCATCAGTCCGACATTGCCGCCGCCATAGACCAGTCGCAGGCCATCACCGGCGATGCGCGTGCCCAATGCCGTGGCGTGTTCGAGATAGGCCGGCTTGTTGCCGGCATTGGAGCCGCAGTAGACGCAAATGCTTTTCATGGTCGGGAATCGGATTTGAGGATGGGGAGTTGTGGAGGCGGAAAACGCCGACGCCGGGCTTTCGCCCGGCGTCGGTCTGCGGTTGGTCGGGAGAGGGCGGGGAGCGCAGTTGCCGATCCCGAGGCCCTACCCACAACTACGTGCTCAGTTGGCCTTGTGGATGGCGCGCTTGCTGACCGCCATGGCCGCATCGTGGATGGCTTCCGACAACGTCGGATGCGCATGGCAGATGCGGGCCAGGTCGTCGGCCGAGCCGCTGAATTCCATGGTCAGCACGCCTTCGTGCACCAGTTCGGACACGCTCGGGCCAATCAGATGCAGGCCCAGGACGCGATCGGTCTCGGCATGCGCCAGCACCTTGACGAAACCCACCGGCTCGCCCATCGCTACCGCACGGCCCACCGCCGCAAACGGGAAGCTGCCGGCCTTGTAGGGAATCCCCTCGGCCTTGAGCTGCTGTTCGGTCTTGCCAACCCAGGCGATTTCAGGCGCGGTGTAGATGACGTACGGAATGGTGTCGAAGTTGACGTGGCCAGGCAGGCCTGCGATCAGCTCGGCTACCGCGATGCCTTCCTCGAACCCCTTGTGCGCCAGCATCGGGCCGCGCACGCAGTCGCCGACAGCCCAGACGCCGTCGACGCCGGTGTGGCAATGCGCATCGACTTCGATCTGGCCACGGTCGGTCAGCTTGACCCCGGTGCCTTCGGCCAGCAGGCCCTTGGTGGCGGCGCGGCGGCCAACGGCCACCAGCAGCTTGTCCACCACCAGCGACTGCTCGCCGGACGCGTCGGTATAGCTGATCGCCACTTCCTTTTTCTTGCCCTTGCCGGTGACTTCGGCCTTGGACACCTTGGCGCCCAGGCGGATATCCAGGCCTTCCTTCTTGTATTCCTTGGCGGCGGCCTTGGCCACTTCGGCATCGGCGGCTGCCAGGAAATCGGGCAGGGCTTCCAGGATCACGACCTCGGCGCCGAGGCGCTTCCAGACGCTGCCCAGTTCCAGGCCGATCACGCCGGCACCGATCACGGCAAGGCGCTTGGGCACTTCGGTGAAGTCCAGTGCGCCGACGTTGTCGACGATGGCTTCGCCGTCGAACTTGGCAAACGGCAGCTCGATGGAATCGGAACCGGCGGCGATGATGACGTTGGTGCCCTTGAGCTCGACCACGCTTTCATCGTGCTGGGTGACCTTGACGAGGTTGCCCGGCTGCAACTCGCCGAAGCCGTAGTACGGGGTGATCTTGTTCGCCTTGAACAGCATGCCGATGCCGCCGGTGAACTGCTTCACGATCTTGTCCTTGCGGGCGACCATGGCGGGCACGTCGATGGCCGCATCCTTGAAGCCGATGCCGTGATCGGCGAACTGGTGCTGCATGTTCCAGAACTGGTGGGTCGAATCCAGCAGCGCCTTGGACGGGATGCAGCCCACGCGCAGGCAGGTGCCGCCCAGGGCCGGCTTGCCGTCCTTGCCCAGTGCCGCGTCGATGCAGGCCACCTTCATGCCCAACTGGGCGGCGCGGATGGCGGCGTGATAGCCGGCCGGGCCGGCACCGATGACGACGACGTCGTATTGTTCAGCCATTTCAGGTTCCTTGATTCGTTCTCCTTCACCCGCGAGCAGGCGAAGGTGGCGCGAAGCGCCGGATGAGGGGAGGGCGGCAGCGGCCGGAGGCGGCGCGGCCCTCACCCCAATCCTCCCCCGCAGGCGGGAGAGGGAAGCGAAGGCTTACAGGCCGAACAGCATCCGGCTCGGGTTTTCCAGCTGGTTCTTGATATCGACCAGGAACTGCACGGAATCCTTGCCGTCGATGATGCGGTGGTCGTAGGACAGCGCGATGTACATCATCGGCGCGATCACGACCTGGCCGTTCTCGGCGATCGGGCGTTCCTTGATCGCGTGCATGCCCAGGATGGCGCTCTGCGGCGGGTTCACGATCGGGGTAGACAACAGCGAGCCGAAGGTGCCGCCGTTGGTGATGGTGAAGGTGCCACCCTGCAGTTCTTCCAGGCTCAGCTTGCCGTCGCGCGCCTTCTTTGCGTATTCGGCGATGCCCTGTTCAACGTCGGCGAACGACTGGCGTTCGACGTTGCGCAGCACCGGCGTGACCAGGCCCTTTTCGGTGGACACGGCAATCGAGATGTCCGAGTAGCCGTGGTAGATCACATCGGTGCCGTCGATCGAGGCATTGACCAGCGGAAAGCGCTGCAATGCATTGGCCGCGGCCTTGACGAAGAAGCTCATGAAGCCGAGCTTGATGCCGTTCGCCTTCTGGAACTCGTCCTGCAGTTCCTTGCGCGCGGCCATCACCTTGGACAGGTTGACCTCGTTGAAGGTGGTCAGCATCGCGGTCGTGTTCTTCGACTGCATCAGGCGCTCGGCGATGCGCTGGCGGATACGGGTCATCGGCACGCGCTCTTCCGGACGCGCGCCGCTGGCCTTGCCAACGCCGCCGTTCTTGGCGAAGTTGACGATGTCTTCCTTGGTTACCGCACCACGGCGGCCGGTGCCTTCCACCTGCGACGGATCCACGCCCTGGGTGATGGCGCTGAAGCGTGCGCCCGGGGGCAGCGAAGCGCCGCCGGCGCTGGCGGCCACTGCCGGTGCCGGTGCCGCCGGTGCCGGTGCCGGCGCTGCCGGAGCGGCAGCTGCCGGCGCTTCTGGCTTCTTCTCTTCGGCCGCCGGCGCGGCGGCGGCCACGGCGCCTTCCTCGATCAGGGCCAGCAGTTGCGAACTGGTCACGGTGCTGCCGGTTTCGAACTTGATTTCCTTCAGCACACCGTCGACCGGCGACGGGACTTCCAGCACAACCTTGTCGGTTTCCAGGTCAACCAGATTCTCGTCGCGCTTGACTGCTTCGCCAACTTTCTTGTGCCAACTGGCGATAGTGGCGTCGGAAACAGATTCAGGCAGTACCGGAACTTTGACTTCGATGGCCATTCGGGGAGCGTCCTAGGGTTCTTTGTTCTTCGGGGTATGGGTTATTCAGCGACTTGGTCGTTGAACGAATTGAGCAAGGCGTCGGCGACCAGTTTCTGTTGTTCGGCGACGTGGTCGGCCATGTGACCGGCGGCAGGCGAGGGCGAGCGGACGCGACCGGCATAGTGCAAGCCCTGTCCGTCGGCCAGGCAGGCCTGCAGATGGTGCTTGATCTGGTACCACGCACCCTGGTTCTGCGGCTCTTCCTGGCACCAGACCACGTCGGTGGCATTGGCGTAGGCCTTGAGTTCGGCCGCCACCAGGCCACGCGGGAACGGATACAGCTGTTCCACGCGCAGGATGGCCACGTCGTCCTGGCCGCGCTTGATCTGATCTTCGAGCAGGTCGTAGTAGACCTTGCCCGAGCACAGCACCACGCGCTTGACCTTCTTGGCATCGGCGGACGCGTCCGGGATCAGGTGCTGGAACTCGCCGTCGGCCATTTCTTCCAGGGTCGAAACCGCCAGCTTGTGGCGCAACAGCGACTTGGGCGTCATCACCACCAGCGGCTTGCGCGTACCCATGCGCATCTGCCGGCGGATCATGTGGAAGCACTGTGCCGGGGTGGTTGGGACGCAGACCAGCATGTTGTCCAGCGCGCACAGCTGCAGGTAACGCTCCAGGCGTGCGGAGCTGTGTTCCGGTCCCTGGCCTTCGTAGCCATGCGGCAGGAACAATGCCAGGCCGCTGATTCGGCCCCACTTGGCTTCGCCGGCGGCGATGAACTGGTCGATGACGACCTGCGCACCGTTGGCGAAGTCACCGAACTGCGCTTCCCAGACGCATAGCGTATTGGGGTCGGTGGTCGAGTAGCCGTACTCGTAGCCCAGCACCGCTTCCTCGCTCAGCAGCGAATCGACGATGGTGGCGTCGCTGGGATCCTGCACCAGCTGGCGCAGCGGCAGGTAATAAGCGTCGTCCTTCTGGTTGTGCAGTACCGCGTGGCGGTGCGAGAAGGTGCCGCGGCCGACGTCTTCACCCACCAGGCGCAAGCGGTGGCCTTCCTCGAGGATGGTGGCGTAGGCCAGGTTTTCGGCGAAACCCCAGTCGGCTTTCTGTTCGCCGGCGGCCATCTTGGCGCGATCGGCGTAGACCTTGGCCACGCGCGAATGCAGCTCGACGCCTTCCGGGATCGTGGTGATGGCCTTGGCCAGCTGGTCCAGCTTGTTGCGTTCCACGCGCGTGTCGATGGTGTCGTGCACGGTGCCGGTCAGGTACTTGGACCAGTCGATGGCGAACTCGTCGACGGTGCGCTCGGCCAGCTCGGTGGTGAACTGCCCCGAATCAAGCTTGGCGCGGTAGTCATCGACGATCTGCTGGGCTTCGCCCGCGGCGATCACGCCATCCTGCTCCAGCACCGCCGCGTAAAGCTCGCGGGTTGTCTTGTGCTTGCGGATCGTCTGGTACATCACCGGCTGGGTCACCGCAGGCTCGTCGGCCTCGTTGTGGCCCCAGCGGCGGTAGCAGATCAGGTCGATGAAGACGTCTTTCTTGAACTTCTGGCGGAAGTCGTAGGCCAGTTCGGTGACGTAGGCCACCGCGTCCGGGTCGTCGCCGTTGACGTGGAACACTGGTGCGCCGACCATCTTGGCCACGTCGGTGCAGTACAGCGTCGAGCGGGCGTCTTCGCGCCGCGAGATGGTGAAGCCGACCTGGTTGTTGATGACGATGTGGATGGTGCCGCCGATCGCAAAGCCACGCGCCTGCGACATCTGCAGCAGCTCCATCACCACGCCCTGGCCAGCCAGAGCGGCGTCGCCATGCACCAGCACCGGCAGCACGCGTTCGCGATCGGTGTCGCCGAAGCGCTCCTGGCGCGAGCGGACGCTACCGGCCACGACCGGATCGACGATCTCCAGGTGCGACGGGTTGAAGGCCAGCGCCAGGTGAACCGGGCCTCCCGGCGTGGCCACATCGGCGGAGAAGCCCATGTGGTACTTCACGTCGCCGGTATGGGCGCGGTCGTCGTGGGCGTGCTCGAACTTGCCTTCGAACTCGTCGAACAGCTTGCGCGGGTTCTTGCCAAGGGTGTTGACCAGCACGTTGAGGCGGCCACGGTGGGCCATGCCGATCACCACGTCGCGGACGCGGTCGGTGCCGGCGCGGCGGATCAGCGTGTCCATCATCGGGATGAACGAATCGCCGCCTTCCAGCGAGAAGCGCTTCTGGCCGACATACTTGGTATGCAGGTAGCGTTCCAGGCCTTCGGCCGCAGTGACGCGCTCGAGCACGCGCTTGCGCGACTCGGCATCGGCCTTGAAGCGGCCGCCGTCCTGTTCCAGGCGCTGGTAGATCCACTGCCGCTGCTCGACCTCGGCGATGTACATGAATTCCGAGCCGATCGTGCTGGCGTAGGTCGCCTTGAGCCGGGCCAGCAGGTCGCGCAACTTCATGCGCGGCTGTCCGCCGATGCCACCGGTGCTGAACTCGCTGTTCAGGTCAGCCTCGGACAGATCGTGGAACGGTAGTCCCAGATCCGGCGGGTTCATCGGCGGGGTCAGGTCCAGCGGATCGAGCAGGGCACCCAGGTGTCCACGCGAGCGGTAGGCCGTGATCAGCCGACCGATATTGCGTTCACGCTCGTCGCTGGGATCGCTGCCGGTCCCATTGTTGGCGGCGTGCCTGGCAGCCTCGGTGATGTGGGCGATGACCGCAGAATGCGGGACATCACCGGCATCACGCCCCTGAAAGCCATCGAAATAGCTTTTCCACTTTGGATCGATACTGTCGGGAGAGACGAGGTACTGCTCGTAGAGGTCCTCGATATAGGCGGCATTGCCGCCGGCGAGCTGCGAAGATTGCGCAAACTGCTTTAGTAGATTGTCCACGATCGTGAGTCGGGTCGCTGTGGCTGTGGGGAGGTGTCTTGCTATGGGCTAAGCCCGGTCGGTCTGGATCGAAGCGTGAAAAATTATACCCTCATGACGCAATGAGAGGGGCTATGCAAGGTGGCAAATGGTCGCGCCCCTGTGCGGCGCTTCAGCCTTGTCGTACGTGCCTGATGGCCAAGGCAATTCCGGCCCGGCGCGGCTGCATGCGATAGGTGGCCCTGGCGGAAAGCGCGCAGGACGTTGGCGTTGAAGGTCATGTCTCGTCGTCCTCGCTGCCATCGTTCAGCTGGTAGTGGCCTTGCTCGAGCAACTCCAGCACGACCGCGCGGCCGCCAGCGGATAGCTGGGCGTAGCCGCCGCCGTCGAGCTGCTCGGCGGCGGCCAGCCGTTGCGCATCCTTGATCGAAAGGGCGAACTCCAGGCCGGTACAGAACAGCACCGCGCCACGCTTGGCGCGGCGCCAGGCCAGGCGCGACCATGGATGCCGGAACAGCACGGCCCCGGCGGAAAGTGCCTGCTCCAGCTGCGCTTGCGAGGGTGCGGCCTGGGAGGGCATCACGTCGCCCGCTGCGCGATAGGTGGTCATGAATCGACCAAACCAGTTGCCGAGCTTGTCGGGATCGTTCATGCGCAGGGCGTTGAGGGCCTCCACCACGCGGGTCATCGCGGTCGCGTCGATCTCGTAGCGATCGGTTGGCAGGGCGAGGTCCTCGTCGTGGTAGCGCACGGCTTCGTCGGCATCGGCGATCAGGGTGTCCAGGTAATCGCCGATCAGTTCGCTGGCCGACGGGGCGCGCATGCCGACCGAGAAGGTCAGGCAGGGGTCTTCGGCGATGCCGTGATGCGGCACCAGCGGTGGCAGATACAGCATGTCCCCAGGCGCCAGCACCCAGTCGTGGGTCGGGACGAACCGCCGCAACAGCTTGATATCGACGTCGTCGCGGAATTCCAGCGACGGTGGCTTGCGCCCCATTGCCGTGCTCGCATCGATCTGCCAGCGGCGATGGCCATGGCCTTGCAGCAGGAACACGTCGTAGTGATCCACATGCGCGCCCACCGAGCCGCCAGTCGCCGCGAAGCTGATCATGATGTCGTCGATCCGCCAGCGCGGCAGGAAGTTGAACTGTTCCAGCACCGCGCGCACGTCGGCATCCCACTTGTCCACGTCCTGTACCAATAAGGTCCAGTCGTGGTCGGGCAGGCCGGGGAAGTCCTCTTCGAGGAACGGTCCGGTACGTACGTTCCACACGTCGCTGGCGCGGTCGTGGCTGATCAGCCTCGCCAGTACGCCTTCTTCGCAGGCCAGTCCGGCCAGGTCCTCGGGTGCCACCGGCGTCTGGAAGTCCAGGAAGGCGTTGCGGATCAGCAGCGGCCGCTTGTGCCAGTAGTCGCGCAGGAAGCGCTCGGCGGGCATGCCCAGTGGCTGTTGCCGGGTGGCGACGATCTCGAACGGCAAATCAGCGTGGGAGCGGGAGGATTTCTTGGTCATGGACGAAAGCGGGCCGAAGGTGCGGATGCGGGGTATGGAAGGAGTGCAGGCGTATTTTGTGGAACGTGCTGGGCACCGGCATTGAGCCAGATCAATCGCGGCAGATCCGCGTTCGGTCGAGGTGTGCGCAGGCGCGTTGGGAGGAGGGGGTGGCGAGAAACCGGCGGGCACGCACCGCCGGAACGGGCCGGTCCAGGCCGGGACCGGCCGCTGCCGAGCGCGCCGCGTGGCTGAGGCCAGGACGCGCGCGTGTCCATGAACTAGACGGCCCGGGCCAGGCGCTCGGCCAGGCCGACGTAGCTGCCCGGGGTCAGCTCGCGCAGGCGCTGTTTGTCGGCTTCGGGCAATTCGAGGGTCTCGACGAAGGCCCGCATCGAAGCGGCGGTGATGCCCTGGCCCCGGGTCAAGGCCTTGAGCTGCTCGTAGGGATTGGGCAGGCCATGGCGCCGCATCACGGTCTGTACGGCTTCGGCCAGTACTTCCCAGGCGGCGTCCAGATCCCCATCCAGGCGTTCAGGATTGACCGTCAGCTTGCCCAGTCCCTTGGACAGCGAGTCCAGTGCCACTTGGGTATGGCCGAACGCGGTGCCGAGCGCGCGCAGTACGGTGGAGTCGGTCAGGTCGCGCTGCCAGCGGCTGATCGGCAGCTTGGCTGAGAAGTGTTCGAACAGGGCGTTGGCGATGCCGAAGTTGCCTTCGGCATTCTCGAAATCGATAGGATTGACCTTGTGCGGCATGGTCGAAGAGCCGACTTCGCCTTCCTTGAGCTTCTGCTTGAAGTAGCCCAGCGAGATGTAGCCCCAGATGTCGCGGGACAGATCGATGAGGATGATGTTGGCGCGGCGGGCGGCATCGCCGATCTCGGCGATGTTGTCGTGCGGCTCGATCTGCGTGGTGTAGGGATTGAACACCAGGCCCAGGCTCTCGACGAAGCGCTGCGCGAATGCCGGCCAGTCCACGTCCGGGTAGCTGATCAGGTGAGCGTTGTAGTTGCCGACCGCGCCATTGATCTTGCCGGTGAATTCGACGGCGGCGAGCTGCTTGCGCTGGCGTTCCAGGCGCACCACCACGTTGGCGATTTCCTTGCCGAGCGTGGTCGGCGAGGCGGTTTGGCCATGCGTGCGCGACAGCATGGGCTGCGCGGCCTGGGCATGCGCCAGTGCGCGCAACGAGGCGGCGACGCCGTCCAGGGTGGGCAGCAACACTTCGCGCCGGGCCTGTTCCAGCATCAACCCGTAGCTGAGATTGTTGATGTCTTCGCTGGTGCAGGCGAAGTGGACGAATTCCAGGGCCGGCCCGAGTTCGTCGGCCTGCGCGCTGGCGTCACCCTTCAGCTGTTCCTTGATGAAGTACTCCACCGCCTTGACGTCATGATTGGTGGTGCGCTCGATTGCCTTGACCCGTGCGGCGTGCTCGACCGAGAAGCCGTCGGCCAGGGCGCGCAGCTTCTGCGTGGCGGCGGCCGAGAATGCCGGCAGTTCGACGATGCCGGGCTCGGCGGCCAGCGCCAGCAGCCATTCGATCTCGACCTTCACGCGGGCCTTGATCAGGCCGTATTCGGAGAAGATCGGACGCAGCGCATCCACTTTGGAAGCGTAGCGGCCATCGAGCGGGGACAGGGCAAGCAGGGCGGAATCCGACATGGGCGGCAGGGCAGTGGATGGCGGTGGGCCACATATTCTACGCCGCCCGCCGGCGGCATCGCTGCCTGTCGCCAGCGGATCGCGCCTGGCTTGGCGAGTGGCCGGCCGATGCAGCCTTGCATAACGCCAAGTGGTTCACACTCGGTCCACAAGGCCGGCGGTTGCCCGATAATGGCGGGGCCAGCCGCCGTCTCCAGCCAGCCTGTCACTCCCCCGCAACGCCTGGTGGCGCAGTGAGGGAGCTCCCTTTCAATCCAAGTTGTGGAGATTGAGCATGAGCGACACCTTCCGGACCGAACACGACAGCATGGGCGAATTGCAGGTGCCCGCCGCTGCGTTGTGGGGCGCGCAGACCCAGCGCGCGGTAGAGAATTTTCCGATCTCGGGGCAGCCGATGCCGCGCGGTTTCATCCGTGCGCTGGGCCTGATCAAGGCTGCCGCCGCCGGCGTCAACGCCGAGCTGGAGCATCTGCCCAAGTCTATTGCCAAGGCGGTGCAGGCGGCGGCGCTGGAAGTGGCCGATGGCGCATACGATGCGCACTTTCCCATCGATATCTACCAGACCGGCTCGGGCACCTCGTCCAATATGAATGCCAACGAGGTGATCGCCACGCTGGCCTCGCGTGCGGGCGATAGCACCGCGAAGGCGCGACCGGCGGTGCATCCCAACGACCACGTCAATCTTGGCCAGAGCTCGAACGACGTGGTGCCGACCGCGATCCGGGTGTCGGCGCAACTGGCGACGCAAGAGCAGTTGCTGCCGGCGCTCAAGCATCTGCGCAAGGTCATCGACAAGCGTGCCAAGAGCCTGGACAAGGTGGTCAAGACCGGTCGCACGCACTTGATGGACGCGATGCCGCTGACTTTTGGGCAGGAATTCGGCGCCTGGTCGGCGCAGTTGGCCTCGGCGCAGGAGCGCCTGCAGGACACCCTCAAGCGGGTGCGGCGCCTGCCGCTGGGCGGCACCGCGATCGGAACCGGCATCAATGCCGATCCACGCTTCGGCGGAAAAGTCGCCAAGGCGCTGTCCACGCTGACCAAGTCCAAGTTCGAGAGCGCCGCCAACAAGTTCGAGGGACTTGCCGCGCAGGACGACGCGGTGGAGCTGTCCGGCCAGCTCAATGCGCTGGCGGTGGCGCTGATCAAGATCGCCAATGACCTGCGCTGGATGAACGCCGGGCCGCTGGCCGGCCTGGGCGAGATCGAGCTGCCGGCGTTGCAGCCGGGCAGTTCGATCATGCCGGGCAAGGTGAACCCGGTGATTCCCGAGGCAACGGTGATGGTGTGCGCGCAGGTCATCGGCCACCACACCGCAATCACGGTTGCCGGACAGACCGGTAACTTCCAGTTGAACGTCACGTTGCCGCTGATCGCGGCCAACCTGCTCGAGTCGATCGGGCTGCTGGCCAATGTGTCGCGGTTGCTGGCCGATTCGGCCATTGCCGGGCTCAAGGTGCGGCATGAGCGGGTGCGCGAGGCATTGGACCGCAACCCGATCCTGGTGACGGCGTTGAATCCGA
This sequence comes from Lysobacterales bacterium, assembly GCA_015655035.1. Lineage (GTDB taxonomy): Bacteria > Pseudomonadota > Gammaproteobacteria > Xanthomonadales > Xanthomonadaceae > JAATFS01. The sequence goes on from JAATFS010000353.1 coordinate 18,655, forward strand.
TCATCGGCTACGAGAAGGCAGCGGCGATCGCCAAACGTGCCTACAAGGAAAATCGCCCGGTGCTGGACGTTGCCAAGGAGGACAGCGGCCTGACCGAGGCCGAATTGAGGAAGCTATTGGATCCGGCCGCGCTGACCAAGGGCGGTATCCATGCCGGTGGCGGCGGCGGTTGAGCGCCTTTCACGGCTGAGCTGGATCGACGAAAGGGCCCACATTGCTAGCGGGCTCTTTCTACGTGTGATGTGCGGCTTCAGCGCCGCTCGGCGCGCAGGTTGCCGAAACTGTCGGCGTAGGCTTGCAGTGGCGGAATCTCCTGGAGCAGCTCGGTCTTGAGCTGCTCGATCTCTGGAGTGGTGGCCACCGGGATCGCGGCATGGTCCGGATCCGGCTTGGCCTCGGCCACGGCTTGTTGCCGCAGCATTTGCAGGTGGCCGAACAGCAACTGCAACTGAGCGCGCTTCTCATCGGGTTGCGGCAGTGCCACATCGTCGATCTTGAGCGTGCCGTCTGGCTCGATCATGGCATTGGCGGCGGGCACCCTGCGCAGGGTCACGGAGTCGCTGGTGATCGATACGCGTGGCTTGGAGCGTTCGGCACGGGCGGCCGATTGCTTGCCGCAGGCGGTCAGGGTGCAGAGCAGCAGGGCCAGGCCAAGGAAGATGAATAGCTTTTTCATGGGGAAGGCGCGGAGGGAGTCCGCGCCATTGTAAGCCCGGCGCTAGGCGCGGCAGCCGGCAATGGCCTTGCCATCGATGTCGGCATAGGGCGCGAACGCGGGTACCTCCTTCGCCAGCGCGTCCTGTGCGCCACGCAGTGTGGCCAGGTGGTCGCAGATCTTCAGCGCTTCCTGCTCGACCTTGTCGGCTTTGATCTGTCCTTGCTCGAGGGATTACTGCGTTGGCCCGGCTACGGCGCCTTGGCGGGCCAGGTAGTCGTGCACAGCGGCGTTCTTGGCCTGGTTCAAAGGCGAGCGCCATCGGCCGCGGTCGGCGAGCATGCCGAGGTTCACATCGGCACCGTGCGCGACGAGTAGTTCGACGACGTCGAGATGGCCGTTGCGGGCGGCAGCGATCAGCGGCGTTTCGTCGCCGGGAACGATGGCATTGACGTTGGCCTTGGCAGCAATGAGGCGTGCGGCGGCCGCGTGCTGGCCAGCGGCGGCTGCGGCGATGAGGGGATTGCCATCGCCGGTGACGGACAGGTCGGGCCGGGCGCCAGCACGCAGCAAGGCGTCGACGATCGCGGTATCGCCCTGGCGCGCGGCCACGATCAAGGCGGTGCCGTCGCCACGCTGGATCGAATCCGGGGGCACGCCGTTTGCAATGAGCCGGTTCAGCGCATCCAGGTCGGCGTGTTCGGCGGCGCTCAAGAGCGCCGAGACCGTGTCGGTCTGGTTGCCTGCACAGCCACCGAGAATGGGGGTCAGCAGGGCTAGCATCAACAGGCTTCTTGGGGGCATGGATCTGGCCTCGGGGCAGGGGGGCGACGAGTGTCAGTCTTTGCTGGGCAGGTGCACGGCGCCGCTGACGCTGCGGTGCCGCACGTCGCCGCTGCCTTTGTGCAGTACCGTGAGATCGCCGCCGATGGTGCGTGCGTCGATGTCGCCGGAACCGATGTGGTCAACCGATACGCCGCCTTTTACCTCGGCGATATCCAGGTCGCCGGAGCCGATGCTGCCAACCGATACCGAACCGGCGACATCGGTCAGGCCGACATCGCCGGAACCGATGCGGTCGATCTGCACGGGGCCGCGCACCCCACGCACCTTCGCGTCGCCCGAGCCCAGCGACACCAGGTGCAGCGCGCCGATGTCATGCAGGGTCAGGTCGCCAGACCCAGCGGAGGCGGTGACCTGGCCCTTGATATTGTCGATGGCGACATCGCCGGAGCCCACTTCGGCGCTGAGGCTGGCCGTGCCGGTGACCCAGACGTCCCCGGATCCCACCTTCAACTTGATCGGAAGGTTGCCAGGCACGCTGCCACGGATATCGAGATAGGAATAGCTATCGCCGAAGGAAAATCGCCACTGGCGATCTTCCGCCTGGGTGACGATCAGTTGGTCGCCGACGCGTTTTTGCGTAAGCGTGAGGGCCTTCAACTGTTCGGCGTTGGCAGCGCAGGCGCGTCCTTTCAGCGTTCCGGCCTGGGCCGCTGCGGCATCCAGGTGGAGCTTGTTGGAGCCGACGTCGAACAGCACCGCCTTGACGCCGGCAAGGTCCAGCGTCAAGGCCCGTGGCGCGGAAAACTTGCATGGTTCCTCGGCCAAGGCGGTGGCCGGCACAGCGAGCAGAATGGCGAACGTAGCGAAAATGCGCATGAGCGTGCTCCTCAGGATTCGGCGCGTATGCGGCGCGCATAGATGGACGCGGCGATGAAGGCGATCCCGACGGCCGCACCGATCCAGATGTCGGAGTTGCCATAGATCTTGGCGCTGTCGTTGTTTTGCAGCACCCACTCGATGACGCTGCTGGGGCCGCGAAGGGCGTCGCTGTCGATACTGCTGCCTTGCAGTCCGCGCGGGGACCAGGTGCCTGGCAATACGCTGAGCAGGCCGCGATAGCCAGCGATGTACCAGATCCAGCCAATCGGCAATGAAACGCCAGGCATGGAGTTGAGGATGCTGAGCATCACGCAGCCGAGCAGCGGTACCAATACCGCCCACAGAAACGGCTTGCTGTGGGCGAAGGCCGAGCAGAACATCAGCCAGCCAATCGTCGGCAGCGACCACAGCAGTCCGATCGGCACCGTCAACAGCATCAGCCAGACCAGGCGGAAGGGATGGGAGTGCGTGGCCAACGCCCACGGGCTGGGCACGCCAGCGGCGTAGGCGCCGCCGATGGCGACCAACCATAGCGCGATGCCGACCATCAGGCCGATGGCAATCGAGATCAGCGGCGCCAGCAGCAGCGCCCATGCGGCCTTGGACAGCACGGTCTGCGTGTCCGACACCGGTAGCGACTTCCAGAACAGGATGCTGCGATCGCGGCGGTCGTCGTACAGGCTGCCCAGCGCATAGAAGAACACCACGAACGCCAGTACCACTGCAGTGATGCCGAAGCCGGTCATCAGCAGTCCATCGCCTACCGAGCCGAGCGTACGGATGTATTCGTCGATGTCGCCGATTTGTGGCCGTTCATCGCCGACCCAGTTGCTGCGCACGGAAATCGTGCCTATCACCGCGCCCAGTACGGCGAAGAACAGGGCAATGCCACCGGTGATCAGCTGGGCCCAGAAGAAGCCGCCCCGGTGTTCCCAGAATTCGCGCTTGAGCAGCCAGGTGAACGTGCGGGTCTTGGGCAGGGTTGAAGCGACGGCGTTCATGCGTAGGTTTCCTTCATGATGGCGACGAACAGATCGGCCAGTCCGGGCGTGCGGGTCTCGCCGAGGGCGGCAAGCTGGTCCCTGGGCACGCTGTCGTACAGCAGCACGGTCTTGCCGAAGGGCAGCGCGCGTACGTCGATCGGGGCCAGCGCGTGGGCTTCGTCCAATCTGTCGGCGGTGACCAGCAGTTCGGTGAAACGGCTGGCGAGGTGTTCCATGTCGGTGCCGAGCACGATGCGGCCATCGCGGATGAACATCACATCGGTAAGGATGTGTTCGATTTCCTCGACCTGGTGGGTGGTGACGATGATGGTCTTCTGCTCATCGAAGTAGTCTTCCAGCAGGCGCTGGTAGAACTGCTTGCGGTAGAGGATGTCCAGGCCGAGCGTCGGCTCGTCCAGCACCAGCAGGCGCGCGTCGATGGCCATGACCAGCGCCAGGTGCAATTGCACGATCATGCCCTTGGACAGCTCGCGTACCCGCAATTTGGGGTTGAGCTGGGTATTGGCGAGAAAGCGCTCGCATTTGACGCGGTCGAAGCGCGGATGCACGCCGGCGACGAAGTCGATGGCCTCGCCGACCTTCAGCCAGCGTGGCAGCACCGCCACGTCGGCAATGAAGCAGACATCGTTCATCAGCGCGTTGCGCTGCTGGCGGGGGTCCCGGCCCAGTACCTGTAGATCGCCCTGGAACGAGGTCAGGCCGAGGATCGCCTTCAGCGCGGTGGTCTTGCCCGCGCCATTGGGGCCGATCAGGCCGACGATCCGGCCGGCCTCGATCTCGAAGCTGGCGCCGTCCAGCGCCACTTTGTTCTTGTAGGTCTTGCGCAGGTCGCGGGCGGAGACGACGCGTTCGTTTACAACGGCATTCATGATGTTTTCCCCATGGGCAGCAATTCTTCCAAGGACAGGCCCAGCCGCCGGATGCGTTCCAGTACGGCCGGCCATTCGTCGTTGAGAAAGCGCTCGCGCTCGTTGCCGCGCAGCTTCAACGCGGCTTCCTGGGTCATGAACATGCCCAGGCCGCGACGCTTCTCGACCAGGTTCTCGTCGGCCAGTTCCTGGTAGGCGCGGGAAACGGTGATGGGGTTGAGCTGGTACTCGGCCGCCACCTGGCGTACCGAGGGCAGGGCATCGCCCGGCTTGATGATTCCGTCCAACATCATGGCGATCACGCGCTCTTTTAGTTGTCGGTAGATGGGAGCACCATCGCTCCACTGAATGTCACTCATTGATCAGCTCCGTGGGCGCAGTGCCTGCGCGAAGGAGAAATAGGGCATCGACAGCGAAGTGCGCAGACGGCGTACGGGCCGGGTGCGAGCCTCGGGGGGAGTTGTCGGGTTTTCCTCATCTGCTGCCGAAACGCCATAATCAGCGCCGGTCTCCATGACCCGACCGGTAGCAGCTCCCAGGCATCCGGCCGCCACTAGGACGGCGCCGCACAGCAATAGCGGAATCGGTTGATTGAAGAGCTTGCTGTTCATGCGGCCCCCGTGAGACGGATGACTGGTGTTGTATTTAACTATAACACCTATGCGCATGCGATCAACTGTTGTCGTACCCCACCAATGGCATACGCCGCAGCGTTGCCGGCACACTTCCCAAGAAGGGCTGAATCATGTCAATCAAAAGACTGCTAGGGCTTGGTTTCATTGCGTTTTCGGCGTTTTCGGGGGGTGCTGGCGCCGCGCCGTTGCTGGCCCAGGACTATCGCCCGCTGGCCGGCAAGGGCTCGGTCAACCTGAACAAGGTCTATGGCGGCAAGGTGCTGCTGGTGGTCAACACCGCCAGCAAATGCGGCTACACGGTGCAGTACGAAGGACTGGAAGGCCTGCAAAGGCGTTTCGCCAGACAGGGGTTCTCAGTGCTCGGTTTTCCTTCCAACGACTTCAAGGGCCAGGAGCCAGGGTCGGAAAAGCAGATCCAGGAATTCTGCACGCTGACCTATGGGGTCAAGTTCCCGATGTTCGAGAAGGTGCATGTCATCGGTGCCGAGGCCACGCCGCTATACCAGCGTCTGACCGCCGAAACCGGCGTGGCGCCCGCCTGGAACTTCCACAAGTACCTGATTTCGCGGGATGGCCGGGTGGTGGCGCAATTTCCCAGCAAGACCAAGCCGGATGATCCGGTGTTGCTGGCGGCGATCGAACGCGAGCTGAAAATCGCCGCGCCGTCGCCTTGATCGACGTAGCTCGAGTCAGCGCAACGCCGCGCGCGCATGCGACAATGCCGGTTCTACGCCGGCGGCGGCGTGTTTCTTCACTTTCAGGAATACAGCGAATGAAGATGGGAATGCGCGGCGCGGCGGCGTCGTTATTGATGGTGGCAATGGCGGCTTCGATGCCCGCGTTGTCGCAACAACCGGCCGCGACGGCGGCCACCAAGGAGAAGTCGGTCTTGACCTCGGATCGTGAAAAAGTCAGCTACGCCATCGGCCTGGACGTTGCCCGTTCGTTCGAGCCCATCTCGCAGGATATCGATCTGAACGCGTTGCAGCGTGCGATCACCAATGCATTCCAGGGGGCCAAGCCGCTGTTGTCGGATGAGCAGACCCAGGCGACGGATACGGCGCTGCGTACCGCGCTGGCCGTGCGCAATGGCCAGCAGGTGCCGGGCGCCGCGCCGGGCAGCGCACCGCCGACGGTGTCCAAGGAAAGCGTCGGCTTGATGCTGGGCGACCGTGCGGTCGGTCCGTCGCTGGCCCGTATCAAGGACGAGATCGACCTGTCGGTGCTGATGCAGGCCGTGCGTACCGTGTTCGACAAGGGCACCCCGTTGCTGAGCCAGCAGGAGGCCGCTGCCACGCTGCAGGCCTTCGGTAGCGCCAAGCAGGCGGCCACCGCCGGCAAGAACCGCGAGGAAGGCAACGCCTTCCTGGCCAAGAACAAGACCGAGAAGGGCGTGATCACCACCGCTTCCGGTCTGCAATACACGGTGCTGCGCCAGGGTAGCGGCGAGCGTCCGGCGCCGACCAGCAAGGTGCGCGTCAACTACGAAGGCAAGCTGCTCGACGGCACTGTGTTCGATAGTTCGTACCAGCGTGGCGAGCCTGCCGAGTTCGGCCTGAACCAGGTGATCCCTGGCTGGACCGAAGGCGTGGGCCTGATGCCGGTGGGTTCCAAGTACCGCTTCTGGATCCCGTCCAACCTCGCCTATGGCCCGCAAGGGACGCAGGGTGGTCCGATCGGACCGGATGCCGCGTTGACGTTCGACGTCGAGCTGATGGGTATCCTTCCCTGATTTCGACGCGGATCATTTTTCCCCATGCGAGTTGCGATCTTCGGTACCGGCTATGTCGGGCTGGTTACCGGTGCCTGTCTGGCTGAAGCCGGCCACCATGTGGTCTGCGTCGATATCGACCAGGCCAAGGTGGAGGGACTGCGGCGTGGGATGATACCGATCTACGAGCCGGGCCTGGAGCCGTTGGTGAACGCCAACTACGCGGCCGGCCGGCTGCGTTTCAGCGGCGATGCGCAGGAAGCCATCGCCCATGGTGAATTCGTGTTCATCGCCGTGGGCACGCCGCCAGACGAGGACGGCAGCGCCGATCTGCAATATGTGTTGGCAGTGGCGCGCACGATCGGGCGTCATATCGACGGCCCGACGGTCGTCGTCAACAAGTCGACGGTGCCTGTGGGCACTGCCGACAAGGTGCGCGCGGCGATACAGGCCGAACTGGATGCACGCGGCGTCGCCCTGGAATTCGATGTCGTGTCCAACCCGGAGTTCCTGAAGGAAGGCGACGCGGTTGCCGACTGCATGCGCCCGGACCGGATCATCGTCGGCGCCAGCAGGGCCGCTGCGGTGGCGCGGATGCGGCGTTTGTATGCGCCGTTCAACCGCAACCGGGATCGGCTCATCGAAATGGACGTGCGTTCGGCCGAGCTGACCAAGTACGCCGCGAATGCGATGCTGGCGACCAAGATCAGTTTCATGAACGAGATCGCCAATATCGCCGAACGCGTGGGTGCCGACGTGGAGCAGGTGCGTAACGGCATCGGTTCCGATCCACGCATTGGCTGGCATTTCATCTATCCCGGGGCCGGCTATGGTGGCTCCTGCTTCCCGAAGGACGTGCAGGCACTGGCCCGCACCGCGCAGCAGAACGGGATCGACCCGAAGTTGTTGAACGCGGTGGAGGCGGTCAACGCGCAGCAGAAGGGCCACCTGTTCGAGCTGATCCAGCGGCATTACGATCGCGGCGAAGACGAGGGCGTGGCCGGCAAGACCTTTGCGGTCTGGGGCCTGGCATTCAAGCCGAACACCGACGACATGCGCGAGGCTTCCAGCCGCCGCCTGCTGGCGCAGTTGTGGGACGCCGGGGCGAAGGTGCGCGCCTACGATCCGGAAGCGATGGAAGAGGCGAAACGTATCTTCGGCGAGCGCGACGACCTGGTCTTCTGCGCGTCGGAGTTCGATGCGCTGGAAGGCGCCGACGCGCTGGCCGTGCTCACCGAATGGAAGCAGTTCCGCAGCCCGGATTTCGAGCGGATCCAGCAGGCGCTGAAGGACGATGTGGTATTCGACGGACGCAATCTCTACGATCCACTGGAAATCGAGGCCGCCGGACTGGCCTATTACGCTATTGGCCGAGGCCGTTCATTGCATGCATGATTCACTCTCACCCCACGAGCAGGCGCTGGAAGCGCGCTTGATCGAGCTGGAAACGCGGCTGTCCTTCCAGGAACAGGCGCTGGCCGAATTGAGCGACGCATTGGCCGATGCCCGTCTGACGGGCGCGCGCAATGCCGAGCTGATCCGGCTGCTGCTCGATGACCTGGGAAAGGTCCGTACCACGTTGTACGCCGACGCGGCGGAAGAACCCCCTCCGCCGCATTACTGAACCGAATCCAGACCGTTGCCGTCATGAGCGATACCCTACGCGACCAGCTGCTGGGGCTGGGCTTCAAGCCAGTGCCCAAACCCGAGCGCAAGCCCGATCACCGTGGCGCCTCCGGGCGTCCTCATCCCGGCAAGGGCGACAAGCCTGTTGCCGGCAGGCCGCAACGGCCTGCGTCGGGCAACAAGCCGGCGCACGGCGCGCGTCCGCACGCAAAGCCTGGCGTCAGGCCGCCGCGCTCACGCGAGGAGATCGATCTGGCCAAGGCCTATGCGATCCGTGCCCAGAAGGAAAAGGACGAGCGCATCGCGGCCGAACGCCTGAAGCAGGAAGAGGCGAGGGTGCGGCGAGAAGCCAAGGCCAAGCTGGAAGAGCTGCTCAAGGACAAGGGGCTCAATCAGCCCGAAGCCGACATCGCCCGGCATTTCCCCTATGGCGGCAAGATCAAACGTATCTATGTCAACGCCGAACAGTTGAAGGCGCTCAATTCCGGCGAGCTGGGTGTGGTTCAACTCAATGGCCGCTATCTGCTGGTCACGGCGGCGTTGCTGGCCGAGGCCGAATCGGTGTTCGCGCCGTCGGTGGCGCTGAAGGTGGACCCCAACGCGCCGGCTGCGGACGATCCGTATGCAGATCCGCGCTACCAGGTGCCGGACGATCTGGTTTGGTGACCCGTCGCGGCGATCGCGCACTGCGTGACGCCGCGTTGCGTTCGCATGGCCGGGGTTGCCGGAGAGCGGTGCGAAATAGCCGATTTATTTCCAGATGACGGAGAAAATGGCTGGCGCATGGCGGTGGCGCGTCCGAATGTTGCACTGCGGAATGCAAAATCGCCCTTGGATAGGCCTAATTGGATCGATCTAATTACAGCCTTCCGGAGTCGATCGCTATGCTCCACGTCATCCCGCCTGCCGTCGGTAGCCAGAAGTAACATCGTGGCGACTGCGAGTAAACCTCCCCAGCCGGCGCGCGCCGCGCGACAAGGGGCTGTCACGCTTAGTGATATCGCTCGGGCGGTAGGCGTATCGCGCGCCACGGTTTCGTTGGTACTGCGCGGCAGCCCGCTGGTACACGCGGACACGCGCCGCCGCGTGGAAGAGGAACTCAGCCGTCAGCGCTATGTGTACAACCGCGCCGCCGCCAATCTGCGGCGGCGGACGTCGTCCAGCATCGCGCTGGTGATCAACGACCTGTCCAATCCCTTCTTCGCCGAATTTGCGGCAGGCGTGGACGAAGCGCTGGGTGATGCCGGCTATGTGACGTTGCTGGGCAGTACCGGCGAATCACCGCAGCGCCAGCAAGCGGTGCTGGCGTCGCTGATGGAACAGACGCCGGCCGGGCTGATTCTGTCGCCGGCCGAGGGTAGCGATGTCGCCGCGCTGCGCCAGGTGCTGGGCCGGCATGACAATGTGCTGTTGTTCAATCGCGAACTCGATGGCGCGGACTGGGACATGCTGGCGCTGGATAACGAGCAAGGTGCCTGTCTGGCCACTCGTCACCTGATCGAGCGGGGCCATCGCCACGTTGTCTTCTTTGGCGGCCATGCCCAATCCAGTTCGTGCCGGCAACGCCGCAGCGGCTACCTGCGCGCAATGCGTGATGCGTCGCTGCTCAGCCGTTCGATCGAATCCGCACCGAACCGCCAGGATGCGGCCGCACACACCGCCGAACTGTTCGATGACGCATCGGCGCCTGCCACGGCCGCGGTCTGCTACAACGACAGCGTTGCGCTGGGGTTGATGGCAGGCCTGATGGCGCGCGGCATTCGGCCAGGGCAGGATTTCGCGGTGACCGGCTTCGATGATATCGCCGAGGCCGAGTTGACCACGCCGTCGCTGACCACGGTGGCGGCCGATCCGCGTGCGCGCGGTCACCAGGCCGCCTTGCTGGTGCTGGATCGGATTCGCGAACCGGAACAGGGTGGCCGGCGGCTGATTGCCGCTGTACAACTCAAGGTGCGTGAAAGCAGCGGCAGCGCGGCTGCGGCCAGTGATTCTTCCAACATCCCATTTCCATTTCTTAGCCCGTGACGCCGAACGGCGTACATGGATTCCCTCTCCCCCCTCCTATTGCCTCTCCGATGACCCCAAAAAATCCCGTCAATAATCGCGTCGCCTTGGCAGTGGCCACCATGATCTTCTTCATGTGGGGCTTTCTGACCTGTCTCAACGATATTCTGATCCCGCATCTGAAATCGGTATTCGAGCTCAACTTCGCCCGCGCGATGTTGGTGCAGTCCACCTTCTTCGGCGCCTATTTCCTGATGGGCTTGCCCGCTGGCCGGCTGGTGGCGCATCTGGGCTACAAGCGCGGCATCGTGGCCGGCCTGGCGATCGCCGGGATCGGCGCGCTCGGGTTCTGGCCCGCCGCTGAACTGCGCAACTACACCGCGTTCCTCAGTGCGTTGTTCGTGCTGGCCACCGGCATCACGGTGCTGCAAGTGGCTGCCAACCCGTACGTGGCATTGCTGGGACCGGAGCGCAGCGCCTCCAGCCGGTTGACGCTGGCACAGGCATTGAATTCGCTGGGTACGGCGATTGCCCCGATCTTCGGCGGCTTGCTGATCCTGTCCAACACGGTGAAGAGCGGCGATGAGATCGCACAGCTGTCGCAGGCCGAGCAACTGGCCTACCGGGTTCAGGAGGCCCAGGCGGTGCAGGGGCCGTATCTGGGTTTGGCCGTAGTGTTGTTCCTGCTGGCGGTGTTTGTGTTCCTGTTCCGTCTGCCGGCATTGACGGAAGCCACCGAAAAGGCCGGTGCACATCAGCACACCCTCGCCGATGCGCTGCGCCATCCGCACGTGCGTTTCGGCGTGCTGGCGATCTTCTTCTACGTGGGTGCAGAAGTCGCAATCGGCAGCCTGATGGTGAACTACTTCTCGATGCCCGAGATCGGTGGTTTCAGCGAGCGCGAGGCAACCCACTACGTGTCTGCGTACTGGACGCTGGCGATGATCGGCCGTTTCATCGGCTCGGCGTTGTTGGCCAAGTTGTCGCCGCGGATCCTGTTGTCGATTTTCGCCGCGGTCAACGTCGGCCTGCTCGGCCTGACCCTGGGCAGCAGCGGCATGCTGGCGGTGTATTCGCTGGTGGCGATCGGCCTGTTCAACTCGATCATGTTCCCGACCATCTTCGCGCTGGGTATCGAACGCCTTGGGCCGCTGACCGGCCGCGCTTCGAGCCTGCTGATCATGGCGATCGTCGGTGGCGCGCTGGTGCCGTATCTGCAGGGCCAGTTGGCCGATCGCATCGGTCTGCAGCCCTCGTTCGTGTTGCCGCTGCTGTGCTACCTGTACCTGGTGTTCTATGGCATCTGGGGTTCGCGTCTGCGCGGTGATCTGGCACAGGAGCGTGCATGAGTCAGGTAGCAGCCAAGATCGTCTGTTTCGGCGAAGCGCTGATCGACATGATGGCGATGCCGCCGGAATCGCCGCAGGCGCCGCGCGCCTTCCTGCAACATGCCGGCGGTGCGCCGGCCAACGTTGCGGTGGCGGTGGCCCGGCTCGGGGGGCAAAGTCATTTCGTAGGGATGCTCGGGCAGGACATGTTTGGTGACTTCCTGCTGAAGAGCCTGGCCGATGCCGGTGTGGTCACCGATGGCATCGTCCGCACCGGCGAGGCCAAGACGGCATTGGCGTTCGTGGCCTTGGACGAAGCCGGCGAGCGCAGCTTCAGCTTCTATCGTCCGCCGTCGGCGGATCTGCTGTTTCGTGCCGAGCACTACCTGCCCGATGCATTCGAAGGTGCGGCGATCTTCCATGTCTGCACCAACAGCATGACCGAGGCCGAGGTGGCCGAGTCCACGTTCGAGGGCATGCGTCGCGCGCAGGCCAGCGGCGCGGTGGTCAGCCTGGATCTCAATCTGCGTCCGGCACTGTGGCCGCATGATGTCGATCCCGCGCCCCGGCTATGGCAGGCGTTGGCGATGGCCGACGTGGTCAAGCTTTCGCGCGAGGAATTCGACTATCTGGCCGGTACGCTAAACAGCGATACCACGTCGGTGGTGCAGAAGCTCTGGCAAGGCCGGACCCAGTGGCTGCTGGTCACCGATGGTGGCGGGCCGCTGCATTGGTTCACTCGCAGCGACTCTGGCCAGGTGCCGTCCTACCAGGTGCAGGTGCAGGACACGACGGCGGCCGGGGATGCCTTCGTCGGTGGCCTGCTGCTGCAACTGGCGCGTCTGGTGAGTGATGCGCAAGGCCTGGAAGGCTTTTGCGCCGAACCGGCCAAGATGGAGCAGGCGATCCGCTTTGCCGCAGCGGTAGGAGCGCTGGCGGTGACCCGCAAGGGCTCCTTCGCGGCGATGCCCAGCCATGCAGATGTACTCGAATTGATCCAGGAACAGTCATGACGCCCCAGCCCGAAAACCCTACGCCGGATTTCCGTTCGGCCGATTTCCTGCGTCGCCATATCGCCGACACCATGGCGTTCTACCATCCGCGTGCGATCGATCCGGCGGGCGGTTTCTTCCACTATTTCCGCGACGACGGTTCTGTCTACGATGCCGGGCACCGGCACCTGGTGAGCAGCACGCGTTTCGTCTTCGACTATGCGATGGCCTACCGCGAATTCGGCAACGCCGAGTATCTGGAGGCGGTCCACCACGGGCTGGATTATCTGCGCAACGTGCATCGCAATCCGGCAACGGGGGGCTATGCCTGGACGCTACGCGATGGCGTGGTCGAGGACGACATGAACCACTGCTATGGCGTGGCGTTCGTGTTGCTGGCCTATTCCTGTGGGTTGAAGGCCGGCATCGAACAGGCGCGTGGCTGGATGGACGAAACCTGGCAGTTGCTGGAGCGGTACTTCTGGGAAGCGGAGTACGGCCTGTACAAGGACGAGGCCGATGCGCAGTGGAACTTCAGCGACTACCGTGGCCAGAACGCCAACATGCACATGTGCGAGGCGATGCTGGCGGCGTTCGAGGCCAGTGGTGAACGTCGTTACCTGGAGCGTGCGTTGTTGCTGGCCGATCACATGACCCGACGGCAGGCGGCCAAGGCGGGCGGGCTGGTGTGGGAGCATTACGATCCGCAGTGGAACATCGACTGGGACTACAACCGCGACAATCCCAAGCACCTGTTTCGTCCGTGGGGTTTCCAGCCCGGGCACCAGACCGAGTGGGCCAAGCTGCTGGTGATTCTGGACCGCCACGTGGAGGCCGACTGGCTGCTGCCGACGGCCAGGCAGCTGTTCGATACGGCGGTGGAGCGTTCCTGGGATCAGGCACGCGGCGGCTTGTACTACGGTTTCGATCCGGAAGGCCGGGTCTGCGATGACGACAAGTATTTCTGGGTGCAGGCCGAGTCGCTGGCGACGGCGGCATTGCTGGCCGCACGCAGCGGTGACGAGGTGTATTGGCAGTGGTACGACAAGTTATGGGCGTACGCGTGGAAGCATCTGGTCGATCATCGGTATGGCGCTTGGTATCGCATTCTGGATGCGGATAATCGCAAATACAGTGATGAGAAGAGTCCGGCGGGGAAGACCGACTATCACACGATGGGTGCCTGTCATGAGGTGCTGAACGTGGTGCGGGCGAGGGCGCCCGACGCGAGCCGGTACGAATAAAGCCGCACCGGGCCCCTGCGCTTCTCGCCAAGGACGGCATTCATGCCCTTTTCCGGGATGGCGCTCACTTCGTTCAAACAAGGCGCCTATTTAGCCTTGGCGCCCACCCCCGAGTTGGATGCGATTTCCAGCGAATGAGGTCGACGTGGTCGCATGAGGTATCAACGTGGGCGGTAGTCGTCGATGCCGCCGGCCACGTGTTGCCCGTCTTGCCATACGGCGGCGATGCGCCGGGTGTTGAGGATGTCTAGGGTGGGGTCGGCTTCCAGTACCAACAGGTCGGCGCGCAGTCCCGGGGCGATGCGGCCACGGTCCTTCAGTCCGAGCAGTTTGGCTGCGTCGCGGGTGGCGATGGTAAGGGCTTGTGCGGGGGTGAATCCGGCCTGGGTCATCAGTTCCAGTTCGCGGTGTTCGGCGAAACCGATGACACGCTGCGGCAGTGCGCCTGCGTCGGTGCCGAAGCCGATCCTGATCCCCGCGCTGCGCAGGGTGCGCAGGTTGTCCAGGTTGGTGGCGACGGCCTTGCGTGCGGCGGCAATGCCGGGGCCGGCCAGCTGCGCGTCGCGCCAGGCCTGGTCGCTCCACTGTGCGCGCACGGCTTGCGGCAGTGCATTGCGCAGGAAGCGTTGCTGCAGCCATTGCGGATGTTCCGCGTAGAGGTAGTTGGCTTCGTCGATGTTGACCGTGGGGATGTACCAGGTGCCGGCGGTGAACATCGCTGCGACCAGGGCTGGATCGATCGGGTTGTCGCGCACGCCGTGGGCGATTACGTCCAGGCCGCTGGCGACCAGGTCGGTGGCTGGCGCCAGGTCGTGGATGTGCGCGGCGACCTTGAGATTGTGTTCGTGCGCCTCATCGATCGCAGCGCGATAGACCTCTGGGCTCATCATCGGGAACTTTCCGCCGATGTCGTCGACCCAGAGCTTGATCAGGTCGACACCGGCCTTGGCCTGGTCGCGCACTGCTGCGCGCGCAGATGCGGCATCGGCGGGACGCGCTACCGGATCGTGGGACAGACCCATCACGTCCGCAGGCGGGGCGCCCGCCGGGGCGCCGATGCCGGGCCCGGCACCCTTGAGCTGCGCGCCCAGCGCGGGTGCGCGGTTGATCTCGTCGCGGAGCGCATAGAACGACGGCGCATTCATGCCCAATGCGGTGACGGTGGTAATGCCATAGGCCTGGAACTGGCGCAGGTCGCGGATCACGTTGTCGCGGGTGTAGAAGCGGTCGCCGTGGCCGGTGCCGGACGTGTTGCCGACATGAGCGTGGTCGCTGACCAGGCCAGGCACCAGGTATTTGCCGCGATAGTCGATGCGGCGTGCATTCGCTTCCAGGGCTGCTCCGGCGGCGGCGTTGACCTGGACGATGCGGCCATCGCGGATCACCACATCGCGGATCCCGAGGTTGCGTTCGCCATCGAAGACGTGAGCACCTTCGAACACGAGCGTTTCGGCATGCAGGCTCGATGGAATGGCCGTCACCACGGCCAGGAAAAGCGGAAGAATGCGAAAGGCTTGCATGTGCCTTGCTCCTTGCGGTGGGAGCACAGCCTAACGGCAGCGCGGTGGCCGAGCGGTGACGGTACGGGTGGGCGCCGTCGCCGCGATCGCGCTCACTCCGGGTCGTAGTCCAGGTTGGAGGCCAGCCAGCGTTCGGCCTGGGCGAGCGTCACACCCTTGCGCCGCGCGTAGTCGGCCACCTGTTCCTTGCCCAGCCGGCCGACCACGAAGTACTGGCTGCCGGGATGGCTGAAGTAATAGCCCGATACGGCAGCGGTCGGCAGCATCGCGAAATTCTCGGTCAACGACAGGTCGGCATTGCGTTCGGCATCCAGCAGCGTGAACAAGGTGCGCTTCTCGCTGTGCTCCGGGCAGGCCGGATAACCGGGAGCCGGACGGATGCCGCGATATTTCTCCGCGATCAGTGCCTCGTTGTCGAGTGGCTCGCCAGAGGCGTAACCCCAGAACTCGGTACGCACGCGCTGATGCAGGCGCTCGGCCAGTGCTTCGGCCAGGCGATCGGCCAGCGCCTTGAGCAGGATCGCGTTGTAGTCGTCGTGGGCGGCTTCGAAACGTGCCACGTGCGGGTCGATGCCGATACCTGCGGTCACCGCGAACGCGCCGATCCAGTCCTGCACGCCGCTGTCGCTGGGGGCGATGAAGTCGGCCAGGCAGAAGTCGGGGCGATCGATCGGCTTATCGACTTGCTGGCGCAGGAAGTGCAGGGCGGTGGTCTGTTCCGGGGAGGTGGAGGGGAACGGATGGACCAGCACATCGTCGCCGACACTGTTGGCCGGCCACAGTCCGAACACCGCTTTGGCGGTCAGCCAGCGTTCGTCGACGATGCGTTGCAGCATCTCGCGCGCGTCGCGATAGAGTTCGCTGGCCTGGGTGCCGACGATCTCGTCGCTGAGGATGGCCGGAAACTTGCCGGCCAATTCCCAGGCCTGGAAGAACGGGGTCCAGTCGATCAGTGGCACCAACTCGCTCAACGGATAGTCGTCGAACACGTGCACGCCGGGGCTGCGCGGTGCCGGTGGGGTGTAATCGTGCCAGCCGCCGTCGAATTTCTGCGCGCGCGCCTTGTCCAGCGCTACCAGCCGCTTGGCATCGCCGCGATTGCGATGGCGCTGGCGGATATCGGCGTAATCGGCATCGTTGGCGGCGACGAAGGCCTGGCGCAGGTCGCGCGAGATCAGCGATTGCGCCACGCCGACCGCGCGCGAGGCATCTTTCACCCAGACCGTAGGCGCGCTGTAGTGCGGATCGATCTTGAGCGCGGTGTGCGCGCGGGAGGTGGTGGCGCCGCCGATCAGCAAGGGGATGTCGAACCCCTGGCGCTGCATTTCGCGCGCTACGTGCGACATTTCCTCCAGCGATGGCGTGATCAGCCCGGACAGACCGATCAGGTCCGCATTTTCCGCGCGTGCGCGATCAAGAATGACTTGTGCCGGCACCATCACGCCGAGGTCCACCACGTCGAAGTTGTTGCAGGCCAGCACCACGCCGACGATGTTCTTGCCGATGTCGTGCACATCGCCCTTGACCGTGGCCATGATGATCTTGCCGTTGGACTTGCCGGCATCGCCGGTGCGCAGCTTCTCGGCTTCGATGTAGGGCAGCAGGTAGGCGACGGCTTTCTTCATCACGCGCGCGGATTTCACCACCTGGGGCAGGAACATCTTGCCGGCGCCGAACAGATCGCCGACCACGTTCATGCCATCCATCAGCGGCCCTTCGATCACATCCAGCGGCCGTGTCGACAGCTGCCGGGCCTGCTCGGTGTCCTCCTCGACGAAGGCATCGATGCCGTGCACCAGCGCATGGGTCAGGCGTTCGCGCACGGACTTGCCGCGCCATTGCTGGTCCTCGACCTTCTTTTCGCCCTTCTTGCCCTTGTAGCGTTCGGCGATCTCGAGCAGGCGCTCGGTGCCGTCGTTGCGCCGGTTGAGGATCACGTCCTCCACGCGCTCGCGCAGTTCCGGATCGAGCTGGTCGTAGATCGGCAGTGCGCCGGCATTGACGATGCCCATGTCCATGCCGGCGGCGATGGCGTGGTACAGGAATACCGAGTGGATTGCGGCACGCACGGTCTCGTTGCCACGGAACGAGAACGACACGTTCGACACGCCGCCGGAAACATGGCAGTGCGGCAGCGTGCGTTTGATCTCGCGGGTCGCCTGGATGAAATCGACCGCGTAGTTGTCGTGTTCCTCGATGCCGGTGGCCACGGCGAAGATGTTCGGATCGAAGATGATGTCTTCGGGCGGGAAGCCGACCTGTTCGGTAAGGATGCGGTATGCACGGGTGCAGATCTCGACCTTGCGCGCGCAGGTGTCGGCCTGGCCGATTTCGTCGAACGCCATCACCACCGCAGCGGCGCCGTAGCGCAGCACCTTGCGCGCATGCTCGACGAACAGCGCTTCGCCTTCCTTCAGCGAAATCGAATTGACCACGCTCTTGCCCTGCAGGCACTTGAGTCCGGCCTCGATCACGCTCCACTTGGACGAGTCCACCATCACCGGAATGCGGGCGATGTCCGGCTCGGACATGATCAGGTTGAGAAAGCGCGTCATCGCCTTCTCCGAGTCGATCAGGCCTTCGTCCATGTTGACGTCGAGAATCTGCGCGCCGCTGGCGACCTGCTGGCGCGCCACCTCGACCGCTTCCTCGTAGCGTTCTTCCTTGACCAGCTTGCGGAACTGGGCGCTGCCGGTGACGTTGGTGCGCTCGCCGATGTTGACGAACAGCAGGTCCGGCGTGATCAGCAGGGGTTCCAGGCCGGATAGCCGGGTATGGCGCGGCGTGGCGCTCATCGAGGATGCCTCACGCGGCCTGTTCCGCCGCGCCAGGGAGCCGGCGCGGGGCGATATCGGCCACCGCTTCGGCAATGGCGCGGATGTGTTCAGGGGTGGTGCCGCAGCAGCCGCCGACCAGATTGAGCAGGCCGGACTGGGCGAATTCCTTCAAGGTGGCGGCCATCTCTTCCGGAGTCTCGTCGTACTCGCCGAAGGCATTGGGCAAGCCGGCGTTGGGGTGCGCGCTGACATAGGCATCGGCGACATTGGCCAGGGTCTCGACATGCGGGCGCAGGTCGCTGGCGCCCAGTGCACAGTTCAGCCCGATCGACAACGGCCGTCCATGCGCCACCGAGGCATAGAAAGCCTCGGCGGTCTGCCCGGAAAGCGTACGTCCGGAGGCATCGGTGATGGTGCCGGAAATCATCACCGGCAGCCGGCCGCCGCGTGCTTCGAAGACTTCCTCGATCGCGTACAGCGCAGCCTTGGCGTTGAGGGTGTCGAAGATGGTCTCGACCATCAAGGTGTCGGCGCCGCCGTCGATCAGGCCGTCGATCGCCGCGCGATAGGTACCGCGCAGCTCGTCGAAGCTGGTGTTGCGGAAGCCCGGGTCGTTGACGTCCGGGCTGATCGAGGCGGTGCGGCTGGTTGGCCCGAGCACACCGATGACGAAGCGTGGCTTGTGCGGCGTCAGCGCCTGGACCGCGTCGCAGCACTCGCGCGCCACCCGGGCGCCGGCCTTGTTCAGTTCGTAGACCAGGTGTTCGAGGTGGTAGTCGGCCTGGCTGACCGAGGTGGCGTTGAAGGTATTGGTTTCGAGCAGATCGGCGCCCGCGTCAAGGTAGGCGCGGTGGATGTCGGCAATGATCTGCGGCTGGGTGAGCAGGAGCAGGTCGTTGTTGCCCTTGAGGTCGTGGCCCTGAGGCGCGTGATCGCAGCCCGGGCCATGCGTGTGGCCCGCGTCGGACGCCGGTGCCCGGATCGAATCGAATCCCTGCGCGAAGCGTTCGCCCCGGTAGTCGGCCTCCTGCAACCCATGGCGCTGGATCATCGTGCCCATCGCGCCATCGATGATCAGAATGCGCCTGGCCAGCGCCTGCTCGAGTGCCTCCGCGCGTTGCGGCTGCAGCCACGGCAACGAGAGCGGCTTCCGGGGCTTGGAACCGGGGGACGGGGCGGCGGTCATGATCCGTTGCTTCTCGCGGCGCCGCCCTGGCTGGCGGCGAACCCCGAATCGCGAATTGCCGATCCCGGCTTGACCGCGATCAACGAGATCACTTCGAAGTGCGGTGGTCGCTTCTCGCGGGTCACGGTTTCCAGGCTGGAGACCTGCAGCCCGGCCTTGTCGACGAAACGGCGCAGCTCTTTTTCGCTGAATCCCAGGTTGACGTGGCCATAGGCGGCCACGGCGGCGCGGTGTTCGTGCTTGGCCAGGCTGCACAGCAGCAGCCGACCACCCGGGCGCAACACCCGCGCCGACTCGGCAACCGCCTGGGCCGGCTTGCTTGCGTAGGTGAGGGCATGCATCAGCACCACCAGGTCGAAGGTCTGTGCCTCGAACGGCAGCGCGTGCATGTCGGCTTCTCGTACTTCCACGTTGCGCAGCTTGCGCAGGCGCTCGCTGGCGGCGGCGACCACGCGTGCGCTGGTGTCGATGCAGACGTAGCGCTGAGCATGCGGCGCCACCAGTTCGGCCAGTACGCCGTCGCCGGAGGCGATGTCGGGCACGTCGCCAGGCTCCAGCAGCGGCAGCGCGGTACGCGCCATCGCCTCCCAGGTACGGCCAGGGGAATAGTGCCGTTCCATGTCGCCGGCCACCGAGTCGGCCCAGCTCTGGTCGGCGGCGCGGTTGGCCAGCACCGCAGGCACGCGCTCGGCGTCCTGGCGCAGCAACGGGTCGTCGCTGCCGGTACTCAGGGCGAGCCACAGCGAGCGCTGCGCCGGGTCCAGCGCGGCGTCGTCGAAACGGTAGTAGGCCGATACGCCGGCGCGGCGGTCGCGGACCAGTCCGGCTTCCTTGAGCTTGGCCAAGTGGGTGGACACCCGGGGTTGCGCCAACTGGGTGATGGCCGACAGTTCGGCGACCGTGAGTTCTTCTTGTTCCAGCAGGGTCAACAGGCGCACGCGGGTGGCGTCGGCAAAGACTTTCAGCCGGGTCGACCAGTCTTCCAGATCCATAAATATCTCTATATCGCGATATCGAGATATTTTCGGTGCTGGGTAGGTCGGGGTCAACCGCCGGGCTTATACATACGCATGCGAATGGTTGGGGCTACAATGCGCCATCGCCAATACCCGGGAGGGGTCGAACGTGGATTTCAGTCTTACCGAAGAACAATTGATGATCCAGGACGTTGCCCGCAGGATCGCGCAGGAGAAGATCGCGCCGAGCGCCGAGCAGTTCGATCGCAGTGGCGAGTTCCCACTGGACAACGTTCGCCTGCTCGGCGAGAACGGCTTGATGGGGATCGAGGTGCCGGCTGAGTACGGCGGCGCCGGGCTGGACCCGATCTGCTACGTCCTGGCGATGATCGAGGTGGCCGCCGGCGACGGCGCGCACTCCACCATCATGTCGGTCAACAACTCGCTGTTCTGTACCGGCATCCTCAAGAACGGCAGCGAGGCGCAGAAGCAGACCTACGTGCGTGCGATCGCCGAAGGCACCGCGATCGGCGCGTTTGCGCTGACCGAGCCGCAATCGGGTTCCGACGCCTCGGCGATGCGCTGCCGCGCAGTCAAGCAGGCCGATGGCAGCTTCGTCATCAATGGCAAGAAGAGCTGGATCACCTCCGGTCCGGTGGCCAGGTACATCGTGCTGTTTGCGATGACCGAGCCGGACAAGGGCTCGCGCGGCATCACCGCGTTCATGATCGATACCGACAAGCCTGGCTTCCATCGCGGCAAGACCGAGCCCAAGCTGGGCATCCGCGCCTCGGCCACCTGCGAGATCGAGTTCGAGGATTACCGGGCGCTGCCCGAGGACGTGCTTGGATTGGAGGGCGAGGGCTTCAAGACCGCGATGAGCGTACTCGACGCCGGCCGTATCGGTATCGCCTCGCAGGCCGTGGGGATCGCCCGCGCCGCTTACGAGGCCACGCTTGCCTATGTCAAGGAACGCAAGGCCTTCGGCGCGCCGATCGGCACCTTCCAGATGACCCAGGCCAAGATCGCCGACATGAAGTGCAAGCTCGACGCTGCCCTGCTATTGACGCTGCGTGCGGCCTGGCTGAAGGGGCAGGGGCGCAAGTTCGGCACCGAGGCGGCGGTCGCCAAGCTCACCGCCTCCGAGGCGGCGATGTGGATCACCCACCAGGCGGTGCAGATCCACGGCGGCATGGGCTATTCCAAGGAGATGCCGCTGGAGCGCTACTTCAGGGATGCCAAGATCACCGAGATCTACGAAGGTACCTCGGAGATCCAGCGCCTGGTGATCGCCCGTGGCGAAACCGGGCTGCGTTAAGGCCGGGGGATCGACGGAGACGCGACGGGGCGCGGCCAAAGGCGCGTCCCCGGCGCTGGCGAGATGATCCAGCCGGTCAAGCCTGGTTGATCAGAACTTCGAGTCGAACTCGCGGGCATAGCCGCTGTTGACGATCACTTTCTGCAGGGCGTCGCTGATCTTGATGTTGCCGGCCACGATCTGCTGCGTTTCCGGGCCCATGTTGTCCATGCGTGGCGGCGTGGCGCCCTTGTAGTCGCAGACGCGGCCACCGGCCTCGCGCACCAGCAAGACGCCGGCGGCGATGTCCCAGGCCTTCACGCC
>JAATFS010000064.1 GCA_015655035.1 Lysobacterales bacterium
ATACCTGACGATCCTGCGCCAACACGGCAGCCGTTGACGACGCTGGCAGGCCCGTCGGCGTGAGCGACGACAGAGCTCGAGGCTCGCCGCTGCACCGTCACGTATTGATTCACGCGTAAAAGTCTACGCCGGTTGCACGCCACCCCAGACCCCGGACAAAAAAACGCCACCGTTCCCGGTGGCGTTTGCAGTCGCGTCATGACTGTTTTGTAACGGTATTGCGGTGTTGCTTAATTGCGGTGTTGCTTACTGTACGAAGCCGATCTTCTTCATGTCCGCGTTCTTGGCGGCAGCCAGCACCTTGGCTACCACTTCGTACTCGGCTTCCGAATTCGCGTCGATTTTCAACTGCGGCTGGTTGGTCGGATCCGACTGGACCACTTCCTCCATGCGCTGCTGCAATTGCTCGACCCCGATCGGGCTGTTGTTCCAGGACACCTGATTACCTGCATCGATACGAAGCTCGATCGGCGGCGGCGGCTCCACCGTCTGCGGTGGCGGATTGAGTACCCGCTGCGGCAGATCCACGGCGATCGGATAGGTCATGATCGGCGCGGTAACGATGAAGATGATCAGCAACACCAGCATCACGTCGATAAGCGGCGTGACGTTGATATCGGCCATCGGCTTTCCGCTGGTCCCACTACTGAAAGCCATGCTTACTGCCCTCTGTCTTTGGTGGTGACGAAACCGATGTCCAACATGCCCTGGCCCTGCGCGATCTTCATGATGTCGTTGATCGTGCTCATCTTCGTGGTGCGATCACCACGAAGGTTGAGCGCAGGCTGCGGCGTCTGCTGCGCGGCGGTAGAAAGCCGCGACTCCAACGCTTCCTTCGAAACAGGCTCGTCGTTGAAGAACACATCGCCGTTTTCCTTCACCGCGATGGTGATTGGAGTGACGCGTTTTTCGTCCTCATCCACCTTGGTGAGGTTGGCCTTGGGCAATTCCACCTTGACCTTCTGGGTCATCAACGGTGTGGTGATGATGAAGATGATCAACAGCACCAGCATCACGTCCACGAGGGGCGTGACGTTGATGTCGGCCATTGGGCCGCTGTTGTTTCCACTACTGAAGGCCATAACAGGCTCCGTCTAAATCAACGCAAAATCTTCTGTGCCCGAAGGCGCGTCTTACTTGACGCGCGAACCGGTGGCAAAGAAGTCGTGCAGGTCGTGAGCGAACGTATCGAACTTCGAGATCGTCGAGGTGTTGATCTTGGAGAAGAAGTTGAACGCGAACACTGCCGGGATAGCGACGAACAGGCCGATGGCGGTCATGATCAGCGCCTCGCCGACCGGGCCGGCAACCGCTTCGATACCGGCATTGCCGCTGGCACCGATCTTGATCAGCGCGCCGTAGATGCCCCACACGGTACCCAGCAGACCGACGAACGGCGAGGTCGCGCCGACGGTTGCCAGCAGCACCATGCCGGACTGCAGCTTGCCGCTTTCGCGGGTCACGGCCTGACGCAGGGCGCGATCGACGAATTCCGAACGGCTCAGGTTCTCGCCCAGACCGGCACCGCTGCTTTCAGCGCGCTGGTGGTGAGCAGCAGCCTGGGCTGCGTCCAGAGCGATCTTGGAGAACGGCTCCGAAGCGGGCTGCTCTTCCATCGCACGGATGGCGTCCTGTGCGTTCGGGGCATCCCAGAAAGCATTGACGACGCGATCCGAAGCCGACTTCAGGCGGGCAGCGCGGAAGATATTGATGACGGTCCAGTACCAGGACGCGGCCGACATCGTGATCAGAGCAATAAGCACGACCCAGGAAACGGCGAAGTCACCGGGGTTGGAGGTCATTTCACCGATCAGGTGCTCGAAGCCCATCTGCGAAAGAGCAGCAGACGGATTGGAGCCCCCTGCAGCGGCGGCGATGAAGAATTCCTGCAGCATGACGCTTACCTTTGTTGTGTGTGGTGATGAAGGGTGGTGCTAAGAGAGACAGTCATCCGCAGGGCCGGGGTGCCGGCCCAAAGGATCATCAATTGAGCGCGAAGTTGACCGGGACGCGGACGCGACCGGCTGCCTTCTGCCCATTGACCATGGAAGCATTGAACTTCCACTTACGCGCCGCCTCCATGGCAGCACGGTCAAGGTCACGATTGCGGCTGGACTTCTCGACCGACACGTTGGTCACGTTACCATCCGCGTCCACGTCGACGATCAAGATGACCTCACCTTGTACGCCGGCACGGAAAGCTGCAGGCGGATACTTCGGCGGGTTCATGTTCTTCGACGAGATATCGATGCTGGCACCGATATCACTCGGCGGTGCCGGCGGCGCAGGCGGTGCCGGCTGCGTGACGACATCGTTGGGACGCGGTTCGGGGACGTCGACGACCGGCGCTTCCGGCGGCGGCGGAACCGGCGACGGCTTCGGCGGCGACAGGTTCTTGACCGGCGGCGGCGGCTTGTCTTCCGGCGGCGGCGGCGGCGGTGGCGGTGGCGGCGGTGGCGGTGCATCCACCAGCGTCACCATGGTGGTGCGCTCTTTCTCCGCAGGAGCCTTCGGCGCCACGGCGGGAATCAGCAGCATCATCAAGGCAGCGAGATGCAAAGCAATTACAAAAGCAATACCGAAAACGCGGGCCCAGTTCAAACCCTGGTTCTCGGCGTCTCGGTCGTGCCTGTGGACAACAAATTGTTCCGTCATGCGCCAATGGCTCTTTCTGTGGGGGCCTGGATCACGATCGCTGATCCCCGGTTCGGACGGTTTTCACACCGTAGGAACCTCCAAGCTTATACCAATCCCAACGCCTGTAACTACGTGTTTACAGCGCAATCAGGGGTTATTTTTTACGTTTTACTTCAGGTTGACGATCTTTTTTGCTTCATCCGGCTTCTTCACGCCCTTGGCCAGTGCCTGTTGGGCGGCCTGCTTGGCTTCCGGGATGCGTCCTTCGGAGTGCAGCACCTTGGCCAGGTTCAGATAGGTCTCGCCGTCCTTGGAAAGAGGGGCTGCTTTCTGCCAGTTCTCGATCGCCTGTGGCAGTTGCTCGCTGTAGTAGTACGACTGTGCCAGCGCCAGGTAGGTCTGGTAGTCCGGCTTGAGGATGCCCTTCTGCAGGCCCTCGTTGATCACCGCGATCACGTCCTTTTCCTTGTTCTCGGTATTGGCGTAGATCGAGTACAGCTGCTTGTATTCCTTTTCCTCGGTGAGCTGGCCGCTGCTGCGCAGCTTGTCCATCACCGCAGCGGCCTTGTCCATCTGATCGGCCTGCATGTACATGCTCGCCAGGTTGAGCTGGGCCTTCTTGTCGTTGGGCGACTTGGCAGCCAGCGCTTCGGCGGCGGCGGTGGCTTCGCCGGTCTGGCCAGCCTCGGCATACGCGGCCATCAACAGCTGGTTCCAGCTGTCCTTCGGTTCCGGCGAGGCGGCGACGGCCTGCTTCAGCACCGGAATCGCTTCCTGGTACTTCTCGCTCTGGTACAGCGCCTGGCCCTTCAGGATCAGGTCTTCCGGACGTTGCGACTTGGTTTCGGCCAAGTACTTGTCCAGCGTGACCAGGCCTTCCTGGTACTGGTCGTCCTGCAACTGCAACTGCGCCAGCATCAGCAGCGACTGGTAGTGGCCGTTGTTGTCCAGGCCATTGAACTGGACGGCCTGCTGCAAGTACCGCTTGGCGGCCGCGCTGTCGTCCAGGTTGTAGGCAGCCTGCGCCGCGAGCTGGGCAGCCAGGGACTTGTCGGCTTCGTTGGCCGACGCATTGCCCAGGATCTCGTCGGCCTGAGTGCGCACGCCGGCGTAGTCTTCGCCCTTGTTGTAGGTCTCGATCAGCTTCTGCAGCTTGCTGCCGAGCTTGGACGAGGTCTTGACCTTGGGGGCTTCGCGGGTAGCCTGCGGATACAGGTTCTCGACCTTGCCGCTGCTCTTGGATTTACGGCTCTGGCGCTCGGAAGAGGAATCCGACTGTGCGACCGCGTCAGCAACGACGGTCCCGCCCAGCATTGCAGCAATGAACAAGGACAGCAGGGCTTTATTGCGGTTGTGCAGTTTCATCATTCACCTCAGTCGGCCCGCCGCAACCGCGGCGGGGCAGAAAATATACACAGGCTTCACGAAAGTAAGCCCCCAAACTTAGCAGAAACATTCCCGCTCTGAAAACGGTTTCCTTGCAATTGCGCCGCTTTTTTTGTGACCCTATCCACAGTGTGGCGTGCGTCCTGCGCGCCTTGCCTGTTGATAGACCGGTTCCAGCGCCGGAGCATCGCGTTGCAGTTCGCGAATGCGGTTGGCCGGATCGGGGTGGGTGGACAGCCATTGCGGCGACCGGCTGCCACTGGCCGCCATCATGTTCTGCCACAAACCTACCGCCTGGGCCGGATTGAATCCAGCCTCGGCCATCAGGCGTTGCCCGACCACGTCCGCCTCGCTCTCCTGCACGCGTGAGCCGGGCAACAGGAAGATCGTCTGTGCGGTCATGCCGCCCAGCTGATCGACCGCCGACGCCGCGCCGTTGCCATAGGCGGCGCCGGCCAGCGCGCCGAGCACGCCCAGGCCGGCCTGGGCCCCTAGTTGGCGGGTGATCCGTTCCTCGTGGTGGCGGGAAATGACATGGCCGATTTCATGGCCGAGCACTGCGGCCAGCTGGTCCTGGTTCTTGGCGACGCTGAAAATGCCGGTGTTCACGCCCACCTTGCCGCCGGGGAGGGCGAACGCGTTGGGTTCGTCATCGACGAACAACGCGGTTTCCCAGCGTGTGCTGCGCCACTGCGGGGGTAGCTGCGCAACGAGCGCGTTGACCACGCACTGCACGTATGCATTCTGCTTGCCGTTGCCGCTTACTTTTTCCTTCGCCTTGGTTTCGGCAAAGGACTGCGCGCCCAGCTGATCGAGCTGCTGCTGCGATACCCCGCCGACGACCTGCCGACGCCCGGTCGGAGAGGTGGTGGTCGCACAGGCCGTCAAGGCCAGTGCAACGATCGCGCTCAACAACATCGATTTCATGGACGCTCCCCTTGGCAACCCGGCCATATTGTCGTCAAGATCGGCTTAACTTTTCGTCAAACGTCACTGGATGCCGAAGAAATACAGCGCAGCCACCGCGATCGCATTGTTCAGCGCATGCGCGACGATGGGCGCCCACAGCGTACCGGTCCGCCAGTACAGCCAGGCAAACGCCGCGCCCATGGCCCCATAGATCAGCCACAGCTGGGCGATGGCCAGCGGCCCATTGCCACTGATACCAGGCACTTCGTGCACCAATGCAAAGGCGATGCTGCTCAGCGCGATGCCCAACCATGGCCGCCCGGCTGCGAGCAGGCGCCCGAACAGTACCCGCCGGAACAGCAGTTCCTCGTAAGCGGGCGCCAGCACTACCGCGAAGATCGCCAGGAACAGCGGCCACTGCGCCATTGCCTGCTGCATCAGTGGCAGGTTGGTCGGCGCCGGTTCGATGCCGAATGCCTCGGCGGTGGCGCTGACCAGGTTACTGAAGACGATGATCGCGCCAGCCACCAGGGCGATCCAGCCCCAGGTGCCGCGGCGCAGGATCGCGGCGCGCGAGTGCCGGCGCTCTTCAGCACTGGCGCGACGGCGCCAGACATACAGCACCAACGCTGCGCCCGCAGTGCTGACGAGTGCCATCAGCATCTGCGCCATTACCCCGGGCTGGCCGAGCGAGGCTGAAATCAGCTGAGCGTCCGGAGCCAGCCCGCGCTGCCTGGCCTCCTGGGCCAGCTCCAAACCGCGCCAGACACCCCAGAGCAGGCCGGTGGCGACGCTAAGCAGCAGTATTACCGCGATGCCGATGACCACGTCGAGGCAGAACCCCAGCAACGGCGATCCACGCCGGACCGACGAATCCACGGAAACCGGAGGGTGCAGCGGAGACGGGGAGGAAGGCGGCAAAGGTGCGGTCGTCACGTTGCTGGAAGCTGATGGAAGCAGCCGCCACGCCGCTTCCGTCGACGTGGCGTTGTCCGGCATGGGCAGGTCAGATGTCCAGGTTGGAAACCTTCAGCGCATTGTCTTCGATAAAGTCGCGACGGGGTTCGACCACATCGCCCATCAGGGTGCTGAAGATCTGATCGGCCGCCACGGCATCCTCGATCCGCACCTGCAACAAGCGCCGCGTGTCTGGGTTGACCGTGGTCTCCCACAACTGCTCGGCATTCATTTCACCCAAACCCTTGAAGCGCTGGACCTGGCGGCCGCGCTTGGCCTCGTCCAGCAACCAGGCCTGCGCCTTGGCGAAGCTGGTGATGGGGAAGGTCTTGTTGCCACGGGTGATCTGCGCGCCTTCGCGCACCAGCCCGTTCAACGCAAGCGCCACTTCCCGCAACGGACGCAGTTCGCCGCTCTCGAACGCCGCCATCGGCAACACCTGGGTGAACTCCTCGCCCATGTGCCGACGGATTGCCACCAGCGACGCGGCTCGGTGTTCGTTGGCCGGATCGAAACGCAGTTCGTAGCGCGCGGTACCCAGCGTGCCGCGGTTGAGTACCGCCTGCAGCCGATCCAGGGTCGGATGGTGGTCGCCTTCGGCTTGCAGCTGTGCCACATCCAGCGGCGGGAGGTCGATCAGCGCCGTCAGCAGGGCGGGATCGTAGCGGTGGGCGTTGCGCGCGATCGCTTCGTTGGCGCCGGCGAACAACAGCAACAGCTTTTCCAGTGCCTGGCCGGTGATCGGGGGCTCGTCGGCGGCCGGGATTAGCGCCGCGCCTTCGACTGCACTGTTGGCCAGGTAGGCGTTCAGCGCTGCATCGTCCTTCAGGTATAGCTCGCTCTTGCCCTGCTTGAGCTTGTACAGCGGGGGCAGGCCGATATAGACGTAGCCACGCTCGATCAGCTCCGGCATCTGCCGGTAGAAGAACGTCAGCAGCAGGGTACGGATGTGCGAACCGTCGACGTCGGCGTCGGTCATGATGATGATGCGGTGGTAGCGCAGCTTGTCC
>JAATFS010000459.1 GCA_015655035.1 Lysobacterales bacterium
CGTTGCCGTCCTCGTGGTCGATCAGCCGTTGCAGCCAGCTGGCATCGTCGCAGTTGCCGACGAAGGCCTGGAACAGGCGCACGGACATCCATTCATGGCGGTAGAGATTGCGCTGACGCGACACATCTGAGCGGAGCCGCCGCTGGAAGGCCACGCTGGCCTTGCCCAGGTCGTGCACCAAGGCCGCCAATGCCGCCAGCGCACCGATCAGGTGCAGGCTGTGCCAGTCGTTCTCGCCCTCCCGCCGCAGCACGTTGCGCACCGTGGTATTCGTCGGCACCGCGCCCTCGACATTGAATCGTCGGGCGTCACCGACGATCCAGAGCAGCTCGCTGTGGTCCAGGCCACGGATCCAGTGGCAGGCGACGGCGGTGTTTTTGCGCGCGGTCTTGCGCAGCAGTTTGCGCAAGGTATCCAGGCCGGCCTGGGTGATGGGTGTTTGCCAGGTGCGGTCGCCACGCCGCTCGGCGAACTGGTCGAGAATGCGCCGGCTCTCGGTGAGCGCGCGTTTGTCGCATTGCGAAATCAGCAGGATGTTCATGCCTTCGCTGCCGTCTCCAGTGCCACGGCCTTGACGGTATCGATCATGAAGTCCAGCGACTCGTTGCGGGTCAGTGCTTCGATGCAGTTGCGGCGGAATTGCTGTTCGTCGTCGCCGCGCATTGCTGAAAGGAAGGCCTGCGGCAGGATGCTCGCGTCCTTCACCAAGTCGGCGATGTCGAACACCAGGCCGCCGCGCCGGGTCTTGCCATGCAGGACGGCCAGGCCATGCGGCAGGCCAAGCACCCAGCTCGCGGTGGCACCGAGTCCGTAGGCCAGGTAATTGCCGTGGTCCAGATAGCGATTGGCCGGGTCGCCGCCGGTGCCGCGCTTGGCGCGGCTGAAATCGCCGTAGCCGACGGTGTCCACCGCCAATTTGAACAAGGCCTTGGTCAGTCGAGCTTCTTCGGTCAGCAGCGCGATGTTGTCTTGGGCCAGATCGATGTTGCGCTGGGTACGTTGCAGGAGTTCATCCAGACGGCTGGTGTCGGCCGTGAAGCCGGCCTCGCGCAGGTATCGATGTGTCCATTGTTCGCGCAGCCGCAGCGCGCGGGCCTGTTGGAAGGACTTGGCCGCATACAGCCGCAGGTCGTCGTCAAACCAGAACTTCACCCAGGCCTGCAGGTATTCGGTGGGCCGGTATTCGCTTTGCGGTGAGAACCAGGCGACTTCGACGTCGATCTCGTTGGCCGAGAACAGCGGTGTGCCGCCGCCGCCGCAGAAGCCGACCAGCACACCGGCCTTGGCCAGTTCGCGCATCGCCGCCTGCGTGATCGAAGTGCCGGTGCCGAGCAGGAGCGTGGTGGTATTGGCAATCGGGATGTTCCAGTACAGCGATCGCTTGCCGGCGTCGGTGACGTATTCGACGCGGCCACCGTTGACCAGCACCCGGCAATGTTCCAGGTAATAGAGATTGGCCCGCTTGGAATGCAGGATCGTCTTCAGATCGGACGGTGACAGGTCTTCCATGTTTCCCCCCCCGATGGATGCATCTTGCATCCGCCCCGTCTCATATCCTGCTACCGGGACGGGACAGAAGGAAGGGGCGCCCTCATCTGCACTTCGATCCGCTTCTCCTGCCAACGGGTAGACAGGCGCGATTACTACCGCTCTGAGTGCCCGCTCTCGTCGTAGCCGCGTGGTGAAAACAGGTCCGGCTGGATCAGTTCGATGAAGGCGCGGGCCTGCGGGGACAGGTATTTGCCTTTGCGTACCACCACGCCGTAGCTGCGGGTGGGGAAATATTCCTTGAGCGAGCGCATCGCCAGCTTGTCGCGGTCGGCGTCGGTGAGGCAGATCGCGGTGACGATGGAAATGCCCATGCCCATCGCCACGTACTGTTTGATCACTTCCCAGCCGCCGACTTCCAGGGCCACGGTGTAGGGCACGCGTGCCTGCTGGAATACCAGGTCGACCAGGCGATAGGTGACTTGCCGCCGGGGGGGCAGGATCAGTGGATAAGGGGACAGGTCGGCCAGTGCAAGTTTCGCCTTGCCGGCCAGCGGGTGGTCGGGTGGGGTGATCAGGACTTGCTCGAACCGGTAGACCGGTGCGTAGCTAAGGTCGGCGGGCACGTCGAGCATCGAGCCGACGGCCAGGTCCACGGCGTCTTCGCGCAGCAGGTCGGTGCCGTCGGCGCTGATGGCGTTGTGCAGGGTCAGGCGTACGTCGGGGTGGCGCTTGCGGAAGTTCTCCACGATCCGTGGCAACAAGTAGAGGATGGTCGAGCTGTTGGCGGCGATGTTCAGTTCGCCGGCGTCCAGGCCCTTCACTTTGTCGCGGAAGTGGGCTTCCAGTCCGTCGATGCTTTCCACCAGCGGCTGTGCCATCTCGTACAGCAGTTGGCCCTCGCGGCTGGGCACCAGCCGTCGGCCGCTGCGCTCGAACAACACCACCCCCAGTTCGCGCTCCAGTGCCTGTAGTTGCAGGCTCACCGCCGGTTGGCTGACGAACAGCGCCTCAGCCGCCCTTGAGACTGAGCCCAGGCGCACGGTTTGGCAGAACGCGCGCAGGGGTTTGAGCCTGTCGGATTTGTAAGGAAAACGCGGACTTGGCGGTGTATGGGTTGGCATGATGTGACAAATATAAGTCCAGATTATTTAAGGCATTGATAAAACTGTTTTGTCAAATACTTGTGGCGGGGGCACGGTGGGATCCCGGATGCATTGCAGGAAACCATCATGTCTGCCACCGCTTTCGCCTCACGCCCCGAACCGATCCAGCGCCCGACCCCGGGCATCGCCATGACTGAACAGGTCGCTGGCCAGATCGAGCTGTTGCCGCCGCCGGCGCTGGCGCTGCTGGTCTCGCTGCATCGGGCCATCGAGCCCGACCGGCAGTTGTTGTTGCAAGCGCGCCGCGAACGCCAGGCCCGGTTCGACGCGGGCGAGCTGCCGGATTTCCGCGCTGACACCCGCGCCATCCGCGAGGACGACTGGAAGGTCGCGCCATTGCCGGCGGCGCTGCTGGATCGCCGGGTCGAGATCACCGGCCCGACCGATCCGAAGATGGTCATCAATGCGCTGAACTCCGGTGCCAAGGTGTTCATGGCCGACTTCGAGGATTCGACCTCGCCGACCTGGAAGAATCTGCTGGCTGGCCAGCAGTCGCTGATCGGCGCGGTGGACGGCGACTTGAGTTACGACGCGCCGGCAACCGCGAAGGGGCCGGGCAAGCACTACGCGTTGCGTCCGCTGGACGAGCAGGCCGTGCTGATCGTGCGTCCGCGCGGCTGGCATCTGGACGAGAAGCACGTGCTGGTCGATGGCCAAGCCATCGCCGGCGGGCTGTTCGACGCCGGACTGTTCGCGTTCCATAACGGCCGCGCACTGCAGGCCAAGGATCGCGGCCCCTACTTCTACCTGCCCAAGCTGCAAAGCATGGAGGAGGCGGCGCTGTGGGAAACCGCGCTGTCGCACATCGAGGCGATGCTCGGCTTGCCGCATGCGCAGATCAAGGTGACGGTGCTGATCGAGACGCTGCCGGCGGTGTTCGAGATGGACGAGATCCTGCACGCGCTGCGCGATCGCATCGTCGGCCTGAACTGTGGGCGCTGGGACTACATCTTTTCCTACCTGAAGACGTTCCGCCGGCATCCGGACCGGGTGTTGCCCGAGCGTGGCCAGGTCACGATGACCCAGCCATTCCTGAAGGCGTATTCGGAGTTGCTGATCAAGACCTGCCATCGCCGTGGCGCGCATGCGATGGGCGGCATGGCTGCGCAGATCCCGATCAACAACGATGAAGCGGCCAATGAGCAGGCGCTGGCGCGGGTACGCGCCGACAAGTTGCGCGAAGTCACGGCCGGCCATGACGGCACCTGGGTGGCGCACCCGGCGCTGATCCCGGTGGCGATGGAGATTTTCAACGAGCACATGCCCAACTCGAATCAGCACGAGGTGTTGCGCAACGACGTGCAGGTCAGCCGCGACGCGCTGATCGAACCGAGCAAGGGCACCGTCACCCGTGCCGGTTTCGAGGGCAATGTCGAAGTATGCGTGCGCTACCTGGCGGCGTGGCTGGACGGCAATGGCTGCGTGCCGATCCATCACCTGATGGAAGACGCCGCCACGGCCGAGATCAGTCGCGCGCAGATCTGGCAGTGGCTGCATCACGACGGCCAGCATCTGGACGACGGCACCGCGATCGACACCACGTTGCTGGCGACTACTTTGCGCAATCTGCCGTCGCGGCTAGGTAATCGCGATGCGTTGCCGGGCAGCGGGCGCATCGACCAGGCCATCGATTTGCTCGACCGGCTCAGCCGTGCAGATGAGCTGGCCGATTTTCTGACCCTGCCGGCGTATCAGCTGATCGATTGATCGGAACGCCGCACACCGGGACCGGGCAGGGGATTGGTCACGCCCCTGGCCCGTAGTCCCATCCATCCCACTGTGTACCCGTTTCATCCGCCGTATCCATGTCCTGAGGAGAAGCAAGATGAGCACTACCCTGCAGACCGCCGAACAGATCCAGCAGCAATGGGATACCGACCCGCGCTGGGCGGGCATCACCCGCAACTACACCGCCGATGACGTCGTGCGCTTGCGCGGTACCGTGCATGTCGAGCATTCGCTGGCGCGGCTGGGCGCGGAGAAATTGTGGAAATACCTGCATGAAAAGGACTTCGTCAACGCGCTGGGGGCGCTGACCGGCAACCAGGCGATGCAGCAGGTCAAGGCCGGGCTCAATGCGATCTATCTGTCCGGCTGGCAGGTGGCCGCCGACGCCAACCTGGCGGGCCAGATGTACCCGGACCAGTCGCTGTACCCGGCCGATTCGGTGCCGGCAGTGGTCAAGCGCATCAACAACACGCTGCTGCGCGCTGACCAGTTGCACCACGCCGAGGGCAAGGACGAGATCGATTTCCTGCAACCGATCGTCGCCGATGCCGAGGCCGGCTTCGGTGGCGTGCTCAATGCATTCGAGCTGATGAAGGCGATGATCGAGGCCGGCGCGGCCGGGGTGCACTTCGAGGACCAGCTGGCAGCGGTGAAGAAGTGCGGCCACATGGGTGGCAAGGTGCTGGTGCCGACCCGCGAGGCGGTCGAAAAGCTCAACGCCGCGCGTCTGGCCGCCGACGTGCTGGGCGTGCCCACGCTGCTGGTGGCGCGTACCGACGCCGAAGCAGCCGACCTGATCACCAGCGACATCGACGACAACGACAAGCCGCACACCACCGGCGAGCGCACGGTCGAGGGCTTCTACAAAACCCGCAACGGCCTGGACCAGGCGATCAGCCGTGGCCTGGCTTATGCGCCCTATGCCGATCTGGTGTGGTGCGAGACCGGCAAGCCGGACCTGGAGTTCGCGCGCAAGTTCGCCGAGGCGATCCATGCCAAGTTCCCCGGCAAGTTGCTGGCCTACAACTGCTCGCCCAGCTTCAACTGGAAGAAGAACCTGGACGACGAAACCATCGCCAAGTTCCAGAAGGAGATTGCCGGCTACGGCTACAAGTTCCAATTCATCACGCTGGCCGGCTTCCATGCGCTGAACTACTCGATGTTCAACCTGGCGCACGGGTATGCACGCCGCCAGATGAGTGCGTTCGTGGAATTGCAGGAGGCCGAGTTCGCAGCGGCCGACAAGGGCTTCACCGCAGTCAAGCATCAGCGCGAAGTCGGCACCGGTTATTTCGATGCGGTGACGCAGGCGATCCAGCAGGGCCAGTCCTCGACCACTGCGCTGACCGGCTCGACCGAGGAAGAGCAGTTCCATGGCGGCGACAAAACCTTCCATGGCGAAAAAGCCGCATGAGCCGCAGTTCAAGTTGCGCTTGAGCCCCCGGTAGGGGATCGGCCCGGGATGAGTCCCGGGCCTTTTTCTGCCTAGCTGGGGGAAGTGAACGGACTCGCGCCTGTCTCACGATTTTAAGAGATTTTATGTGACAGCTTAGCGAATTTGTAAATTTCCTATGCTAGGATCGGCCCGATAGCTGGTGGGTTGGCTCCGGCTGTGGGGAATCAGATGAATCGCGATAGCGCTGCGCCGGGATGGGTGGAACCGCCTGGCTATCCTTCCGTTGCTGTTTCTGCCAATGCGCTGGTCAGTTTGCTCGGCGATGATGAGCTGGAATTTTTCAGCACCGTTGGCTGCCGGCACAAGGTGGCGGCAGGACGCGTGCTGTTCCAGCGCGGCGACGTTGGCACACGGATGTACGTGTTGATCGAAGGGCGGGTGGATCTGGACCTGGGCGAGGAGTTGGCGGTCAAGCAACTGGGCCCTGGCGAGTTCTTCGGTGAACTGGGCCTGCTGATCGGCGACCACGAGCGCAGCGCAAGCGCGCTGGTGGTCGACGATTCCACGCTGATCGAAGTCGATCATCGCGACTTCGAGCGGCTGATGGAAAGCAATCCGGTATTGGTCGCGCACTTCCTGCGGCGTTCCATCAGGCGCGTGGTCGACAGCGAGCGATTGCTCATCACCCAGCTGCGCTGCCGCAACCGCGATATGGAAACCGTGCTGAACAACCTTGTCGCCACTGCGGACCAGCTCAATCAGACCGAAGAATTGATCCGGCTCGACGAGCTGACCGGGCTGCACAACCGGCGTGGTCTGGCGCTGCATCTGCAGAGCTGTCGTCGCAATGGCGGCTCGCCAGGATGCGGTCTGTTGCTGATCGATTGCGATCGGTTCAAGCGCGTCAACGACGAGTATGGCCATCCCGCCGGCGATCGGGTGTTGCAGAACGTCGCTCGGGTCTTGCGTTCGGTCATCGGTGAGGACGACCTGGCCTGTCGTCTCGGTGGCGACGAGTTCTGCGTGGTGGTCGGCAGTGGGGGCGACGAGCGTATCTATCAGCTCGGCGAGCGCATCGCCGCCGGTGTACGCGTACTGCTGGACCTTGCCACCGTACCGCCGTCCATCTGTCCGGTAAGCATCGGTATGTGCAGGTTGGACCCCACCACCAGCTGGAGCGATTGGTATACGCATGCCGACAGCGCGCTATACCAAGCCAAGCGTCTGGGTGGAAATCGCCTTTACTTGCCAGGTGCTGCATCGTTCAGCACGGCCTGATTCGCGTATGCACAGAAATAGAGTGCCGTGAACGATTCGACTCAGGTCCAGCCGTGGGTTCAGCAGCTGCGTACCTTGCTGTTGACCGACCTGTGCGATTCCACTGCGTTGGTCGAGCGGATCGGCGATCTGGCGGCTGCCGAACTGTTCCGCGACCACGATAGGTTGGTGTTGCAGTTGCAGCGGCAATGGCGGGGGCAACTCATCGACCGATCCGATGGCTTGCTGTTGCTGTTCGAGCGCCCACTCGATGGCCTTTGTTTCGCGCTCGACTATACGCAGGGCTTGCTTGGCCTGGGTAGCCTGCATGGCGTGGTACTGCTGGCGCGGCAAGGTTTGCATGTGGGCGAAGTGCTGACCTGGCGCAACAGCGACGAGGCGGTGCGGCTCGGCGCCAAATCGCTGGAAGTGGAGGGCCTGGCCAAGCCGATGGCTGCGCGCCTGATGTCGATGGCCCGGCCCGGCCAGTTGCTGCTGTCGGCGGTGGCTGAAAGCCTTACCCACCGCGCCGCCCTCGATCTCGGCGAGCGCGGCGAAAGGCTGCGCTGGAAGTCGCATGGGCGCTGGCGCTTCAAGGGCATACCCACCGGCATGGAGATCCACGAAGTCAGCGAGAGCCCGACACCGCCGTCGCGCGCACCCAGGAGTAGTCCAAAGGCATGGCGGGATATCCCGCTGTGGCGGCGTGCGTTGATGTCGGCCATCGCAACGGCGTTGCTGGCGGCGATGGCGCTGGTGGTATGGTTCATCGTTCGGCCGCCGCCGGCCATCGCCTTCGCCGCGCGCGATTGGGTGGTGCTGGCGGACGTGCGCAACCTCACCAGCGATCAGCAGCTGCAAGATTCGCTGCAGCAAGCGTTCCGTATCAGCCTGGAGCAGTCGCGCTTCGTCAACGTGCTCAGCGACCTGAAGGTGCGCAACACGCTCGGGCACATGCGGCGTAACGCCAACGACAAGCTGGATCGTGCGACGGCCTCCGAGATCGCATTGCGCGATGGCGTGCGCGCAGTACTTCTGCCGGTTGTCATTGAGGTGGGAGGCCAGGTGGAAGTAAGCCTGGAGGTGATCGATCCTAACAGCCAGGTCACGGTGCATACCGAGTCCGCCAAGGGACGTGGACTGGAATCGATACTCGGCCTGGTGGATGGGGTGACGGGACGGATGCGTCTCAGTCTGGGCGAAAAGGTGCAAGCACTGGCGGCCGCATCGACCCCCCTGCCTCGGGTCACTACCGCCAACCTGGATGCGCTGCGTGCGTATGCGCGTGGGCAACAGGCCTATGTACGCGATCAGCTGGACGATGCCATCGGTTTCTTTCAACAGGCGTTGACGATGGATCCAGGATTCGCGCTGGCGTACCTGGGTGTGTTCCGAGCGACCATCAGCCAGGGCCGGTTCGAGGAGTCCGAACCATGGTTACGCAAGGCGCTGCCGTTGCGCGAACACCTGGCGGCGCGGGAGCAGTTGTTGATCGATGCCTGGGCCACCGAATTCGGCCCGCAACCAGCGGTGCATGCGCCGAGGAAGTGGAAAGCTCTGGCGATGACGTTCCCGGATTTCCATGCCGCCAGCGCGCATTACGCGTGGTGGCAGTTCAGCCTGGGAAATTTTCAGCAGGCCTACGATTGGGCCAGCAGGATAGCGCTGAACAAGTATCCCCAGCGCTATCTGCCACTCGATCTGATGGCACGGGTCCGGCTTGCCCAGAACAGATACGATGAAGCACTCGCGCTGTTCGCCGAGTCCGAACGGGTTGGTCAGATACCGATGTCGCGCAGGCATGCTTCGGCGCTGGTCGCGGCGGGCCGTTGGATGGAGGCGGAAAAGGCGATGTCGGCGCTCCGCGTTGGCAAGGACGATTTGTTCGCCTACATGGACAAGATCGTCTATCGGGTGGATCGGCGAGAGTGGGATGCCGCCACAGACTTGGCGAACCAGGCGATACGCGATGCGGCAGGGGAAGAAATACTGATCTCTGCACCGTTCCGGATCACCCGATTGTTCCTGCAGGCCCGTTCCGGGCACGGCGGTGACGCGCAGGAGGCGGCCGATCTGGCTCGCAAGTTGTTGGCTGTGGCGGCCGCTGACTCCGGAGTTGCCGATGATCTGATTGGACTGGCGATTGCGGCCTTGCGTGTCGAACAACTGCAAACCGGAAAGCCGGCGGAGGCGGATCTGGTCGATCGTGTGGCCGCGATGGCGAAAGCCGAGGGCAATCCCGTGAAAACAGGGTTGGCCGCGATGCTCCAGGCCGAGAACCTTCGTCTTCAAGACGATCCACGCGGTGCTATTGCACTGCTACACCCGCATATGAACGGTAGTGAGCATTTTCAGTTACATGTTGCTCTTCGTGATGCGTTGTATGACGTTGGCGACGTGAGTGCCGCTTCAGCACAAGAGCGGTGGTTGAGCAGGAATCGCGGGCGTGCGTTTGCGGACCCCACGTCGGTGCAGGGATTCGTGCCTTTGAATGTCGATGACAGCCGGGAAGCC